>CANJQE010000044.1 GCA_947476305.1 Legionellaceae bacterium | reverse complement strand
GCGTAGATTTTGAGGCCCGAAGGGGGATCAAAATCAAGGGGGACCAGGACGGCCAGGGCCGCCGGAGGCATACTTGTCGCCTGTTTTTGTCCCTGCCGGGGACTTGGATGTCCCGGCAGGTTTCTCAAAAACAGGCGACACGCTGCAAGTGGCTTAGTTAATAAGGACTATTGATGAACAAAGTACTCTTACTACGTTCAGTTATAGGTATTTTTGTATCAGGCTTTGCGACTGCAACACCTCCTAGTCAAGTATTACAAGCACAAGTTTTACAGAATACTGTCCAAGAAAAGTGTACGACTCCAGGTGAGGTTTGCACCGAGGCAACGACAAAAGTGCAATCTTTTTGCAATGAACACCCTAAAGAATATAAATCATAGCTCAATAAGTTTTATATTAAGCCTTTTCTCTTAATGGGAAATGGCTTTTAAAATAAACAATAGCATCAACTAGAGCTTCTCCTTCCAAGAGCTGCACGCGCGCCTTTAGGCTTTCTCTAGTATCATTTGTTTCTACCGGACAGTTTTTTTGAATTAACAGAGGACCTTTGTCTACTTCTTCTGTCACCCAATGAACACTGCATCCCGATATTTTATGCCCACTATTTAAAACCGCTTGATGTACTTCTAAATCCCTCAAGCCCGCAAAATTCGGGAGTAAAGAGGGATGAATATTAATTATTTTATTAGTCCATTGCTGAACGAAAGAAGGGGTAAGAATGCGCATATAACCAATTAATACCAGTAAATCAATTGAATGAGTGTGTAGTACAATCGATAACTCCTGCTCAAAGCCCTCTTGCCCTTTTTCTTTATCCTCAATTACTAGTGTTTTTAATTGCTGTGCTTGCGCTCGCTCAAGAATAAGTGCCCGAGGCTTATTGCTAATAACTAATTTAATACAGGCATCCAGCTGATTTTGCTTTATTGCCGTAATGATTGCTTGCATCGCGGTGCCACGCATACTGCCTAAAATGGCTAATCGTAATTTAGGCATAAGAGGACTCTAATCCTATATCTTCTCGATGAACTAAAGGCCCAATTAATTTATTAATCTCTGCTTCCGCTTTCTGTTCAGCCTCGGCAAGGTTTTTTCCAATTCCCAATACAGCGACGGTGCGTGAGGAGCTGGTGTAGCATTGTTTATTCTTATAATGATGCGAGGCAAAATAGAGCTGCTCTTTATTACTTAGCTGGTGGTAATAGAATGCTTCATTCTCTACAGCCTGTTCGGGATAACCTTGCGGTACGGCATACTTACACACCGTTGCCACGGGAGAAAAACTTATTGGCCTGCGGCCCAAAGCACCATCAATAAGGTCTTCACAAAGACTTAGAAAATCAGTTTCTAATAGAACTAAAAGATTTAAAGCTTCTGGATCACCAAAGCGCGCATTAAATTCAATGAGTTTCACACCCTCTTTAGTAGCCATAAAACTGCCATAGAGAATTCCTTTATAAGGTTTATGGTATTTATTTTGTATCGCCTCGATCAGAGTTTGATTAATGCGATAAGCCTCTTCAATTTGTTCTGTGTTTAAAAAAGGCAGGCGATGATTAGCATCTGAAATCGAGCCCATACTGCCGGTATTAGGGCCTCTGTCACCGGGATAGGCGCGTTTGTAGTCTTTAACTGCTGGCATAGCAATACACTGTACACCATCGGAAAAACAATGCAGGGAAAACTCTTTACCCTGTAATTTTTCTTCAATTAAAAAAGATTGTTTCTGTTGTTGTAAGTGCGCACAATAGGCATAAGCCTCTTCTAGTGAATGCAGATGTTCACCGGCGACCTTCACTCCTTTACCCCCAGTTAAACCGTCTGGTTTTATCACATAAGAGTTCTGGCCTAAGACCTGTAAAAAATTGTTTACGCCAACTAAGTTATGAAAAACCTTATAGCGAGGAGAACAATTTTGCTCTTGTTCATGCAATAAAGAGCGAGCAAAAATTTTGCTGCTTTCAACTTGCGCCAACTCTTGGCTCGGACCAATACAAGCAATCCCCTTTTTTTCTAAGTGATCTACAAGACCATAAGCCAAAGGTGCCTCAGGACCAATAATGGCGATATCAATTCGCCAAGCGCAGGCTTGCTCTACAATGCGTTCGCAATCAAGCAAATTAACAAGTTCATAGGCCTTAGTTAAGGCTACAATACCTATATTATAAGTTGACCCACAACAAAAAAGGCTTGGTTTTTGCGCTGAGCATGCTAGAGCTCGGGCAAGAGCATGTTCTCTGGCATTGGAACCAATAATTAAAATATTCATTTATAACCATAATGATTTTTCATAAGAATTAGAAAATACGTAGTTCCGTAGCCTGGATGTAGCGCAGCTACATCCAGGCTACGGAAACTAAAAATGGGTATAGCCTTGTAAACTTCCTTTATCCCACACTTGCTCTCCCAGGTGTAATACTAAGTGCTCATTAGCAGTGATTGTACCGATACAATGTATCTTATATCCCTCATGATCCATGTGCATTTCAACTTGTTCTTTTTTATCCGCAGGAATCGTAAAACATAATTCATAATCATCTCCGGCAGTTAAGGCCAAATTCACCGCTGCAGAAAAATCTAAGGACTGTTTTAATTCCAGAGATAAAGGAAGGGTATTTACATCCACCAAAGCACCGACTTTACTTTGTTTTAAAATATGGTCCAAATCTGCAATTAAACCATCAGAGATATCAATCATCGCAGTCGCATAATCAGCTAAGATCAATCCCTCTTTTATTCGCGGAAAAGGACGATTTAATTGCTCTAGGACAGAGGAAAAAACAGAGGAGGGTAAATTGACCTGGCTTAAAATATGTTGGAGCGCTAAGCCTGCATCCCCGAGGCTATTACTGACATAAATTAAATCGCCTGCTTTTGCTCCTTTACGGGTAATCACTTTGCCACGCGGCGTAAAACCATGGACTTGGATAGTAATTGAAAGAGGGCCACGCGTGGTGTCTCCTCCCACAAGTTGCACCTTAAACTCTTGAGCTAGAGCAAATAATCCCTCACTAAAGCCACTAAGCCAGTCTTTATCTAGAACAGGAAGAGTTAAGGCCAAACTAAACCAAGCCGGAGTCGCGCCCATCGCGGCTAAATCACTTAAATTAACCGCCAGCGCTTTATAGCCAATATCATAGGCAGAAGTGTTTACTGGGAAATGAACTCCATTAACTAAAGTATCCATACTCATCAGTAATTGCTGATCTTTAGGAACTTCTAAAATGGCGCAATCGTCACCAATACCAAGAATCACATCAGGACGCTTTACTTGCTTTTGTTCGGCAAAATAATGGGCGATTAATTCAAATTCATTCATGTTGCGCCGCATCCCAAGCCATAATCCCGCCTTGTAAACTAGTTACTCGCTTAAATCCTTTATCAATTAACAAAGCGCCGGCTTTTTGTGAGCGCATCCCTGACTTACAATGCACAATAATTAATTTTTCTTTATCTAATTCATGAAATCGTGCGTCTAATTGGCCTAAAGGAATTAAATAACCGTGCATATGCTGCTGCGCATACTCTCCCACTTCGCGTACATCAAGTAAAATAAAATCCCGTTCTTGCGTTTGTAAGTGCTTGAATTCAGCTACCGTCATTTCAGGAACCCTAACTAGATCGCAGGCTTCTCTTGGTCTTTTTAAATCGCTAAAAGGGAGCGAATGAACGCAAAGAGGACAATGTGGATGGCGATTCAACTTATATTCTGTCCAACGTGCTTTTAGCGCATCGAAACTTAAAATACGTCCTACGAGTAGCTCGCCTGTGCCAACAATCCATTTTAAAACTTCCGTTGCTTGCATACAGCCTAAGATACCAGGTAGTACACCCAAAACTCCAGCCTCATTACAATTAGGGATTAAATTAGGCGGTGGTGGCTCGGGGTATAAGCAACGATAACAAGGGCCGTCAGCTACCCCAAAGACAGAGCATTGTCCTTGGAAACGTAAAATACCGGCAAATACATCAGGCTTCTTGAGCGTACAGCAGGCATCATTAATTAAATATCGAGCAGCATAATTATCCGTCGCATCGACAATAAGATTGTACTCTGCGAACAAAGAAAACACATTCTCTTCAGTCAAAGAAACCGGATAACTATTAATCTGAAGATGGGGATTAAGAGCCAAGAGGCGTTTTTTTGCTAATTCAGCCTTAGGCTTCCCAATATCCTCAGTGCTATATAAAATTTGTCTTTGTAAATTAGACAGATCGACGCAATCGGGATCCACAATGCCCAAAGTTCCTACCCCAGCCGCGGCAAGATAATAAAGAACAGTGGAACCTAAGCCACCCGCACCAACGCAAAGCACCTTACTTTCTTTTATTTTTTGCTGGCCTTGAGGGCCTATTTCTGACAAAGAAAAATGGCGTGTGTACCGGGCTCTTTCAATTGACGATAATTCATTCATGAGTTAGCATCATGCGCAAAACAATTTGATTTTTATTATCCCTGTCAAGACTAAAGCTTGTCAACTAATCCAGTCTTTAAGCCGATCTAAAGGAGTAGTCAATGAGTAGTACAAACAAAGGTAAAAGTATTAATGAGCACACTATAACGCGTACTCCTTTACCCAATTCCAGCAAAGCTTATACTCAAGGAACAATGCATCCTCAGATCGCAGTTCCACATCGCCAGATAAGCCTTACTAATGGCAAAACAATGAACGTGTATGACACCTCTGGACCTTATACAGATGTGTCTGTCGACATTAATCTGGAAAAAGGACTAAATCCTATTCGTCGCGATTGGATCTTGGCACGAAACGATACGGAAGAATCCTTTCTTTTACCAAAAGAGCTTCGAGTAAACTATCCGCAGCATCAGCCCCGCAAAGCGAAGGGTACAAGCCCGGTTAGCCAACTCTATTATGCGAAGCAAGGTATTATTACTCCGGAAATGGAATACATCGCTATTCGTGAATCCATTTATGCGGAACAACAAAGGGAAGCGAATAAAAATAATCCTTTAGCCCAAGAGCGAAGCAAGCGCTTACAAGGCAATAGTATGGGCGCCAGTATCCCTGAGATCATCACGCCTGAATTTGTCCGGGATGAAATTGCGCGTGGACGCGCCGTAATGCCTTTAAATATTAATCACCCCGAAATTGAACCTTCTATTATTGGGCGTAATTTCTTAGTTAAAATTAATGCCAATATTGGTAATTCGGCTGTAAGCTCATCAATTGATGAAGAGGTAGAAAAACTGGTTTGGTCTATTCGTTGGGGTGCTGATACCGTCATGGATCTCTCCACTGGAAAAAACATCCATAGCATTCGCGATGCCATTGTTCGTAATGCTTCCGTTCCTATTGGTACTGTACCTATTTATCAAGCCTTAGAAAAAGTAGGCGGCGTTGCTGAAGAATTAAGCTGGGAAATTTATCGCGACACCTTGATAGAACAAGCAGAGCAAGGCGTAGATTATTTTACTATTCACGCCGGCGTTTTATTACGCTATGTCCCGATGACAGCCTCTCGTCTTACCGGAATTGTTTCACGTGGTGGTGCCATTATGGCCAAGTGGTGTATGGCTCATCATAAAGAAAATTTCCTATACACTCATTTTAGAGAAATATGTGAACTCATGCGCGCCTATGATGTGAGTTTTTCTTTAGGCGATGGTTTACGTCCAGGCTCTTTGGCCGACGCCAATGATGAAGCACAATTTTCTGAACTTAAAACCCTGGGTGAGCTGACCAAAATTGCTTATGAATACGATGTGCAAACCATGATTGAAGGTCCAGGGCATGTTCCTATGCATTTAATTCAAGAGAATATGACCAAGCAACTGGAATATTGTGATGAAGCACCTTTTTACACTTTAGGCCCATTAACTACGGATATAGCGCCAGGATACGATCACATTACTTCTGCGATTGGCGCGGCGATGATTGGCTGGTTTGGTACGTCGATGCTCTGTTATGTAACGCCTAAAGAGCATTTAGGCTTACCGAATAGAGATGATGTAAAAGCCGGGGTGATTGCCTATAAAATTGCGGCTCATGCTGCGGATGTAGCTAAAGGACATCCTGGTGCTCGTTATTGGGATGACACTCTATCTCAAGCACGTTTTGAATTTAGATGGGAAGACCAATTTAATCTGGCTCTAGACCCCGATACGGCTCGTGCTTATCATGATGAGACTCTACCTAAAGAGTCAGCGAAAGTTGCCCATTTCTGTTCCATGTGCGGCCCCAAATTCTGTTCGATGAAAATTAGCCAAGACGTTCAAGAATATTCTGCAGGAATGGCACAAAAGGCAAAAGAGTTTAAAGACTTAGGCTCTGAACTCTACGTTGAGCCTGTGTAATGACCATCACAGTTGGGATAGCGGGCGCCGGTTTATGTGGTCGCTTAACCGCCCTCAACTGTTTAAGCCGTGGCTGGAAGGTTTCTCTTTTCGATGCGGACAGTCATTTAGGCCATAATAGCTGTGGCTGGGTAGGAGCAGGCATGCTTGCTCCTTATACCGAACTGGAAAGCAGTGAGCCTTTATTATGTAAATTAGGCCTAGCTTCTTTAGAACAATGGCCGCTAATCCTAAAGCAACTGTGTGAACCGGTCTCTTTTTCCCAAAATGGCACTTTAATTTTAAATCACCCACAAGATAAGGGCGAACGTGAGCGTCTGATGTCCATTATTGATTTTAAATTACGGGCAGCCCATTTATCCCCTTTAAATACTATAGCTGATTTCATTCCCTATTCGGCCCTACAAAATTTTGTACCAGGGCTGGCCTCTGAAGTTCAAGATGCTTATTGGATGAGAGGGGAAGGCCATATTAACAGTCATGAGTTTTATAAAGCGACAACGGCCACACTTCTAGCTCATGACGTGGACTGGCACGAAGCTACTTTTGTAGAACATCTTCGTGATTACCAAATTACTACTCAAGAGAAAGTCCATTATTTTGATTTAGTATTTGACTGTCGGGGTTTGGGAGCCAAACAAGATTGGCCACAATTACGTGGAATTCGTGGAGAACTAGTGTGTTTACACGCACCTGAAGTCCATTTAAATTGCCCCATTCGTATTATGCACCCCCGTTACCCTATTTATATCGCTCCGCGAGCAAAGAATACCTTTATTGTAGGGGCCACCTCTATAGAGGGTGACGATAAAAGCCCTATATCCGCTCAATCCATGTTGGAACTTTTATCCGCCTGTTATACGGTTCATCCTGGCTTTGCCGAAGCCCGAATTATTCATACAATGACCCAGTGCCGTCCTACTTTACCGGATAATCAACCGCGAATTATTGCCAGTGATGGTTTAATTCGCATTAATGGCTTGTATCGACATGGCTATATGATTGGACCGGCATTAATTGATGAAGCCATGCTTTATCTAGAACATGGTAGAGAAGCAATGCATTATCCTGAATTAGTAGATGAATTAAAGGAGAATTTAGCGTGGATATAATGGTTAATGGGGAACTAAAACCCTTAGAACAGAATGTATTAAGCGACGCGTTAATAGGATGGGGCTATACACTAGATCTTCCTATGGCTATTGCCGTGAATTACTCGGTTATTCCTAATTCCTCTTATGCACAGCTCGAGCTAAAGGAACATGATGTCATTGAAATCTTAATGCCAATGCAAGGAGGTTAATATGAGTTTTGTTCTCGCTGATACACCTCTTTCGTCTCGCTTATTACTGGGAACAGCTCGCTATCCCTCTTTAAAAATAATGGAAGAGGCCATTGGGCTGTCTCAAGTAGAAGTCATTACCATTGCTTTGCGTCGTCAAGCCGCACATGCCGACGCCAGTACCGATTTCTGGAATATGATTAAATCCTTCGGCTGCCATCTCTTACCGAATACAGCAGGATGTCAATCGGCTAAAGAAGCCATTATGATTGCCCAAATGGCACGTTCTCTTTTTAATACGAATTGGATTAAATTAGAAATTACTTGTGATGATTATTCCTTACAACCTAATCCTTTTGAATTAATTAGCGCTGCTGAAGAGTTAATTAGGCAAGGTTTTGAAGTCTTTCCTTATACTACTGATGATCTAGCAGTTTGTGAGCGCTTAGCCAGTATTGGTTGTCGCATTATTATGCCTTGGGCAGCTCCCATTGGCAGTGGCAAAGGGCTAAATAATCCCTTTGCTTTAAAATTATTACGGCAACGCCTACCGCAGATCACTTTAATTATTGATGCAGGTATTGGCGCACCGTCCCATGCTGCAGCAGCAATGGAATTAGGTTATGACGCGGTCTTACTTAATAGTGCCGTAGCACTCGCGGCATCACCCCCACGGATGGCGCATGCTTTTGCCAAGGCAGTAGACGCAGGAAGAATGGCTTATGAGTCAGGGCTAATGCCCAGTCGCGATTTTGCGAGTCCCAGTACTCCTATTGTAGGCAAACCCTTTTGGCATCAAGTGGTGACTTCATGACAAAAACTATTGTTTGGACTATTGCTGGCTCTGATCCCAGTGGGGGTGCAGGAATACAAGCTGATTTACATACCTTTCAGGCTTTAGGCGTGCACGGCTGTTCTGTAATTGCTGCATTAACCGCGCAAAACAGTCTTGAATTAAAGAACATTGAGTTTTGCCCTCCTCCTATGTTGCAAGCGCAACTGGAGGTATTAAGTAGCGATTTAGCACCGAGTGCTATTAAATTAGGGATGATAGGCTCTTTAGAAACCTTAAAAATTATTCTTCCTTACTTAGAGCACTTTCCGCAAGCAGTAGTTTATGATCCCGTGCTTTTTGCCAGTGTAGGTGGCTCCTTGCATGATGGTGATTTACGCCAGTTTTTACTCCAGAATTTTTTAAAAAAAATCACCGTATTAACCCCCAATATTCCCGAAGCAGAGTGGTTATTAGGTCGCACTATTAGCACTAATGATGAAATGGAACAAGCAGCAAAGGACTTACAGGCTCTTGGACCCCAGGTCGTTTTATTAAAGGGTGGCCACGCAAGCAATCAGGCAGCTTATGCCCAAGATTATTGGACGAATGGCAGCGAATCAGCTTGGTTATCTAGTCCGCGTATTAATACTATTCATCTTCATGGGACAGGCTGCACTCTTGCCTCTGCTATAGCCGCTACTCTTGCCCAAGGCTATGAGCTGCAAGAGGCTTTAGTTTTAGCAAAGGCCTATATTAATCAAGCGATTCGTTTAGGTGGTCCTCTGGGCAAGGGCCGTGGTACTTTAACTCATAGTGGCTGGCCTAAGACACAGGCTGATTTCCCTATTGCAAGCTCACAGGCGACCTTACCGTCCCCAGCCCCTTTTCCTTCCTGCGGCCCTGAACCTTTGGGGTTTTATCCTATTGTAGATAGTGCTTTATGGGTCCAACGTGTGCTGGCCTGGGGTGCAAGAACCATTCAATTACGCATTAAAGAGCTGCCAGAAGCCTTATTAAAAAAGGAAATTAAAGCCAGTATTGTCTTAGCAAAACAATACAAGGCACGGTTATTTATCAATGATTATTGGCGGGATGCTATTGACTACGGTGCTTATGGCGTCCACCTTGGCCAAGAGGATTTAGATGAAGCAGATTGTGAGGCTTTAAAAAAAGCAGGGCTAAGATTAGGCATTAGTACCCATTCTTACTATGAAGTAGCACGAGCCTTAGCTTATAAGCCTTCTTATCTGGCTTGCGGACCTATTTACCATACTAATACAAAAATAATGAAGGCAGCACCGCAAGGACTTGAGCGCCTCAAAGCCTATTGCCAGCTCTTGGATTATCCCGTAGTTGCAATAGGTGGAATTAAATTAAATAAGGCCATCTCAGTAATGAAGGCTGGCGCTGAAAGTATCGCGGTGATTACGGCGATTACGCAAGCAGAACATCCAGAACAAGAACTAAGGCATTGGCTGGATCTAATTCAAGATTATCAGAAGGATAATTCCTTGTGCAAGAGTTAGCGTTTAGCCATCCAGTCCTTGATTTTTCTGGATTAAGCAGCGATGAAGTTGCTGGTCTAATCAAAAAACACCAGCTCCGTATTAATGCCGAAGAACTTTTATTTCTCCAAGAGCAACTACTCAAACGCCCACCCACTTTGGCTGAATGCGTACTCTGGTCCATTCAAGGTTCAGAACATTGCTCTTATAAAAGCAGTAAAATTCATTTACAAAAAATGAGTACGGAAGCACCCCATGTCATTTTAGGCCCCAAAGAAGATGCTGGGGTGATCGCTATCGCCAGCGATAAAAAAAGCCTTCGTTATGGTCTGGTAGTCAGTCACGAATCTCATAATCATCCTTCTCAGCTCGTACCTTATGAAGGTGCGGCTACTGGAGTAGGAGGTAATGTTCGTGATGTCTCCTGCATGGGCGCAGAAGTAATTGCGATAGGCAATGGCTTGCGTTTTGGTGCGATAAATCGACCACAAACGAAGGAAATACAAGAAGGGGTAGTTGCGGGCATTGCCGGTTATGCAAACCCTATTGGTGTTCCAACTATTGCTGGCGATGTTTATTATCACGCGGGCTATAATGATAATTGCCTAGTAACTATTGTGACCTTAGGAATAGTAAGGGAAGAAGATCTCATTCATTCTTATCTAGCAAAAGAGCGCGACGACCTAATCTTTATTTTAGTGGGTAAACCCACTGATGGAAGTGGCTTTGCCGGAGCTTCTTTTGCCTCGCAAACGCTAGAAGAGAACAAGCAAAATCGCAGCGCGATTCAAGAACCCAATGCCTTTTTAAAAAATCATTTATTAAAAGCTAATGATGCTTTATTCAAGCGATTAAAAGACAGGAATTGCCTAAAGCAGGTTGCCTTTAAAGATTTAGGAGCAGGCGGGATTGCTTGTGCCAGTATTGAAATGGCTGCGGCTAGTGGTTTAGGCGCGGTGATACAGTTAGATGAAGTGCCTACACTGCAGCCTCATTTAGCCCCTGAAGTTTTATTATGCTCAGAAACACAAGAGCGTTTTCTTTGGCTGGTACCAAAGGCTTTGAAGCAAGTTATTTTAGATCATTACAATACGCTTTATGCACTAGGCGATATTGCTTTAGGCGCGCAAGCGAAAGTAATTGGCACTCTAAACAAAACTGGTCTTTATCAGGTTTATTATAAAAATAATCCCATTGTTGCCGTGAGTGCAAAAAAACTTACTTCTGCCATTGTTTATCAGCGACCTTATTACCCCAAGCTTAAAAAACTTGTTGAGCCAATTATCGAAGAGCCTGAGGATTATAATCTCTTATTCTTAAATCTTTTAGCTCATGAACACATCGCCTCCCGTAGCCCTATTTTTGAACAATACGATAAACAAGTACAAGGAAGAACTGTTTTTGCTGCAGGAGAAACCGACGCAGGGCTTATTCAACCCTTTAATGATGACTCCTATCCAGAAGAAATCCGCAGTACAGCGGTGGCCTTATCTTTAGATCAATGCCCAGGTTATAATTTAATTGACCCTTATTGGGGCGCAGTCAATGCCCTTATCGAATCGGCTAGAAATGTGGTTGCAGTAGGTGCAAGGCCCTTAGCGATTACGGATTGCCTCTGTTTTGGTAATCCTGAAAAACCAGAACATTTATGGGACTTTAGCGAGGCAATTCGCGGCTTAATTGATGCTTGTAAAGCGATAGGTCTTAAAGACGATGCATTGTGTTCCTTACCGATTATTTCCGGTAATGTCTCTTTTTATAATGAATCGGCAAACTCAGTCATTCCACCCAGCCCAATGATCGCTTGTATTGGGGCCATGCCTGATGTAAAAAAAGCCTTAACCTTGGATTTTAAGCAGCCAGACTCGCTTATTTTATTAGTAGGTGAGCGTCTTGATGAATGTGGCGGCGGCGTTTTTTATTCTCTTTATGAGCAATTAGGAGCTTATTGCCCCAAACCTAATTTAGCGCAAATAGGAAGGGAACTAAGGGCCGTACAAGAGCTTATCGATAAAAATTTAATTTTAGCAGCGCATGATATTTCTGATGGGGGCTTAGCCATAGCATTGGCAGAAATGGCGTTTAAAAACTCCATTGGTATTTGTATAGAACTCCCTGGTGCTTTGCCTTTAAGCAAAAAGCTATTTAGTGAAACCGGTGGCTTTGTTTTAGAATGCACCACGGAGTCTTTCTCGCAAATAAAGAGCTGTTTTGCCGCTTATAATATTCCTGTCTTCCTTTTAGGCCACACCCAACAACAGCCCTTCCTGGAAATAAAACCCAAGATTAAGCTATCAATTAGTCAGGCTAAAGAACAGTGGCAAAACGGCTTGAGGGATAAATTATTATGCTAAAGCCAATACACTATTCTGATGCGGGAGTGGATAGAGATAAAAGCCAGGCGACCCTAAAAAATTTAAGTCCCTTAATTGAAGGGACTTTTTCCAAAGCCGTACTTAATCCTCTAGGAGGCTTTGCTGCTTTATATGATTTGAAAACTTTAATAAACGACTATGAAGAACCGGTTTTAGTACAAAGTGTGGATGGCATAGGAACTAAAACCATCATTGCGCGCCTAATGAATCAATACCATAGTTTAGGCTATGATTTAGTCGCAGCCACAGCCAATGATATTTTAGTTTATGGTGCTAAGCCCTTAACCCTACTTGATTATATTGCCAGCGATGTACTTGATCCTCAAGCCATTAAAGACATAGTGCAAGGAATGGCGCAGGCTTGCCAGCAGTCTAATATTTCTTTACTGGGTGGTGAAACCGCAGAAATGCCAGGAATTTATCAACCCGGAGAATATGATTTAGTAGGAATGATTACTGGAGTAGTAGAAAAAAAGAAGCTGATCCTAGGAAACACTATTAGTCCTGGAGATGGTGTTTTTGCTTTTAGCTCCAGTGGGCTGCATAGCAATGGTTATTCCTTAGCCCGTCATTTACTGTTTAAGGAACAAAAGCTAAACATCAACGCTTATCGTAGTGATTTAGATAAAACACTGGGCGAAGCCTTACTAGAGCCTCATCTTAATTATACTCAAGCCGTGTTGCATCTTTTAGATCATCAGCTTCCTATCAAAGGCATGGCGCATATTACCGGCGGCGGAGTAATCGATAACCTACCCCGAATACTTCCTAAAAACTGTGCTATTGAAATTAAAAAAAATACCTGGCCTGTTCCCCCCATATTTTCTATTTTACAAGATCTGGGCAGAATCGAAGAGAGTGAACTCTATCGTACTTTTAATATGGGAATAGGTTATGTACTCATTGCTGATGAGCCTTTTCTTAAGCAAGCGAATGAACTCTTAGTAAGAAACTATCCAACTTATAAACTTTATCCTATCGGCCATGTAGTAGAAGGAACAAAGGAAGTGCATTTATGCGCATAGCCATTATTCAATTTCCTGGCAGTACTTGTACTCGAGAAACCAGTCTTGCTGTGGCGCGAGCCGGCATGATCCCAGTGCTTTTTTTGTGGAATGAGCCGATCTCTAATCTAGAAGATTTTGCCGGCTACGTTTTAGTAGGCGGTTTTTCTTATGAAGATCGCTCGCGTGCGGGAATAATAGCGGCATTACACCCCATCATCGCTGATTTAAAACAGCAAAGTGAACGGGGGAAACCACTATTAGGTATTTGTAATGGCGCACAAATTTTAGTGGAGTCAGGCCTTGTTCCAGGATTAATTAACTATCAATTAGCGATGGCCTTAACAACGAATAAACGAATGCTTGATGCTAAGGTATTAGGTACGGGCTTTTATAATGCCTGGACCAGTATTTGTCTCACCAAAGAGCCCCCACAGAGCGTCTTTACTCGCAAGCTCAAAGCCAATCAGCCCTTAAATATACCCATTGCACATGGCGAAGGACGATTTCAATTAAGTGATGAATTATGGACTGTTCTACAACAAGAGGGCTGTATTTCTTTTCATTATTGTAATGATAAAGGGCTTATAGAGGATAAATTTCCTGTAAATCCTAATGGCTCAGCTTATAATTTGGCTGCTATAAGCAATGCAGCGGGGAATGTGCTCGCTATGATGCCTCATCCTGAGCGCTCCCAAGAAGGCGATATTATTTTCCAATCGATGCGTGATTACATCGCAGAAGGCTCGCCCTTCTCTTTTAAAGCTATCACTTATTCTCATCCCTTTTATTTGCCCTCTATTTATCATTGTCCAGCACAAGCCAAAGAGTTGATCATTGCGCCTTTAACGACTGATAATCAGGCCCTAACCGTAGAAAAAGTCGTGCAAGCACAAGGAATAAAAATCTCTCTTAAACGGTATACACACTGGGAAATACATGGCTCGGCGAATTCTTTTAGCCAAATTGTGCAAAGCTCTATTTTATATAATTCTAATAAAGAACAGTGGATAAAAAATTATCAAAACATAAAGAGTCACATCGCCTTTTTAATACAAGCACAAGAAGATCTAATGGGTGAACAAAAAAGACAGCAGATACAACAAAGTTTAGGACTTGATGTACCAGGCTTAAAACATAGTATTCTTTGGCTAGTAGATTGTGATGAAGAAAACCCCGAAGAGGTGATTGATTATTTATTAAGTACTTCTCTTTTATTTAACCCTCATGCCGATAAATGCGTCTATTACTCTTTTCCTAAATAAAAGCGTCTTTAAAACTTGTGATCATCACTCGCTTATTGCATCATTGGGGCTTATAGATATAGCTCAAAGCACCATGTGAATGTTAACTTTCAAAAGTCATTCGACCTCTTAATGATTATCAGAATCATTAAGTTGAGCACTAGCTAAAAGGATAAAACTTGTGTGTGGCATTATTGCTATTTACAGTCAAAAAAATAGTACACAAACAATTTATCAAGGCCTATTAGAATTACAACATCGTGGTCAAGATGCTGCGGGTATTGCTAGCCTATTAGCAGATGGTTTGGAACTTAAACGAGGTTTAGGGCGGGTAGAGGAAGTGTTTTCTGCACACTCTTTTGCACCAAGCGACACGGTCTTAGCAATAGGCCATACTCGTTATATCACCTCCGGAGGCTCTGCGGCAGAAGACAGTCAACCTTTTTATAGTGCTAAAGGTGTTGCACTAGCTCATAGCGGCCATTTACATCATGACTCCTGGATGAATTCCTTTAATGACACAGAGCAATCCCTTGTTGATTCCAATTTATTGCTGCAATTTTTAGTACAACTCTTAGAGCAAGATAATACAGACAAGGACGATTTATTTTTTCCCCAATTATGTAAAGCGGTCACTACTATCTTTCAACAAGTAAAAGGCTCTTATTCAGTAGTCAGTTTAATTGCCGGAAAAGGATTAGTGGTTTTTCGCGACCCGCAAGGAATACGACCTTTGGTTCTCGGTGAACGACTTAATCCCTGCGGTCAAAAGGACTATTTATTTGCCTCTGAATCTCATTTCTTTCAAAATTTAGGCTTTCAACAACAAGAAGAAGTACAAGCAGGGGAATTAGTCTTTATTAACCCTCAAGGACAATTATATAGACAGACTTTGGTAAAAAAAACACCAACCCCCTGTAGTTTTGAATACGTCTATTTCGCACACCCGCAAACCAAGCTTAATGGTGTTTTAGTTGAAGACTCACGCAAGCAAATGGGGAGATTATTAGCCCAACAATGGCAAGATGCCTATTCCCATTTAAGCCCGGATTTTGTTCTACCTATCCCGCAAACAGCAACTACTGCGGCTTTAGCTTTTGCCCAAACCTTGGGTTTTTCTTATTGCGACTATTTTAAAGTAAATAACAGCGTGGGAAGAACCTTTATTCAACCCGAAAGTCAACAACGCTTAAGCTCAGTAAATGAGAAATTAAGTATTAACCCAGAAAAAATAAAGGATAAAATAATTCTTTTATTTGATGACAGTATTGTGCGCGGCACTACTGCGCAACAGCTGGTAAAAAAGTTAAGGGGGTTAGGCGCTAAAACTATTTATTTAGTCAGTGCTTGCCCACCGATTATTAATGTCTGCACTTATGGGATCAATATACCTACCAAGCAAGAATTACTGGCCTCAAAGCATTCTAAAGAGGAAATCAAAGCTGTTTTAGCCGTTGATGAACTACTCTATCCCAATAGAGAGGATTTATTAGCTGTTATTACCACTAATCAACAAAGAACAAGCTCTTTACCTTGTATGCGGTGTATGAGCTCGAGCCAATAAAATTTCTGCACACTCTTTTTTTAAGTCAAAATAAAGACTACCTGTATTTTTTCTTTTCAACAAGACGTTAATGGATTATAATGTTTAAATTATTTCAATAATTTCAGGAACAAAAATGAATGCAAGCAATCAAGCTGCCTCTCAAGTTATTAACTTAAAAGACAAAAAACCAGTTTTTAGAGTAACGACTACAAATGTTCATCTTTCTGTTGAGAAATCCCTAGAAAAAAAAGTGCCGCATGGCGCAAACCTTGATATAAGAACAAGCATTCAAAGGACTAAAGCACTACGCTATGAGGCTATTTTGGATTATTTAAAGACAACAAATTTTACGCTATAACTTAACGAAAAGGATGAATTAATCAATCCTCTTCCTCAAATACAAAGAAGAAGGCGTTTCAAACAACAACAGAACGAACAAAGAATGACAATCTCGACCGCTGTTTTAGCTGTTTATTAATATTGCGTTAATAAATATAATTTATCATAGATTTATTTATTACAGGGTGACCATGATGGCCAAAAAGACTGTAACATCCTCTATGGAGTTTTTGCATAATCCAAACCCACAAAAGATGAATGATAATATTTTTGTAGTATTAGAAGAGTATCTTCATAGCCCCTCTCAAAAATTAGCGGCGCGAATAAAAGAATTGTCTCATGATTTAACTAATAGTGCTTACGAAGAAGCTAAAAGGAAATTTCCCCATAAATATCAAAAAGATCGAAAAAATAATCCTATTCTTGATAGTGATGGAAATAAAATATTAGCTATAGGTGCAGATGAATATGCCCCTCTATTATGGGATAGAATAGAGGTGTTGGCTCAAGAGGCCATGAGGTATTCTATTAGAATGATTCCTAACAAAACTTATGATGCACGCGCTCCTAGAAATGATAGGCCTTATATTTTCAGGATAAGTTGTTCGCAACAAATTGCTATTCAGAGGTTAATTACTGAGCTGCTAACTCAGAAGGGTAAAAACCACTTACATCCTGAGGGACTGATTTTCGCTTTTGATACCTACATAGAACGCGTTCCCACCCATCCTATGAAATGGCTAGAGGGTATAGAGGCCACTGCCTATGATTATAATGTAAGCCTGTATTTAAAAGCCAAGGAACTAATAGAAAGAGAAGAATATGGTGCCGCTAATATTGTTAGTGATCGCTGTGCTCGTATTAAAGAACTACTAAATAGCTCTCCAGAACGAGAGCAATATCATGCTATAAAAGAGATTTTAATAAACCTTCAAGCAGATCCGCTAATCCAAAATCACCGAGGAATGTTAAAAACCTTATTAGCTAACTCTATCGTCTTAGCGTCTGGTGTAGGGTCTCTATATTTAGCGGCTACTATGGACAAAAGAGGCACATTTTTTTATCGACCCAAAACAGATACGGAAAATGAAGGACATGAATTTGAACGTTTTATAAATGAAAATTTTCCGGAATTTAAATAAGATAAGTGCTTTATTTATAAATTATTCCTACTCAAAAAACTGAACGAGATACTATTCATCCGTACTGATTTCAATACGCTTTTGCTGGCTTAGTTCTTTTTTAGGAATACTAATTTCCAATACTCCATGCTGGTATTTAGCAGCAATTTGGCTTTCATCAGCTGTTTGCGGAAGACTAAAACGACGATAAAACTGACCCTGGTTGCGTTCTATACGTGAATAGCCCTTTGTATCCTCTTTTTTCTCGGTTTTTCGCTCACCCTTCAGAGTTAATACATTGTTTTCTAAAGAAATATCAATATCGTCTTTATTTACTCCAGGGAGATCTGCAATCACTAAAAAGCGATTATCTTCCTCTTTAATATCGACTGCTGGAGCCCAAGTTCCTGTATCAACAAAAGATGAGTCCTCTGAATACCCTTTAAAAAAGCCGTCTAAAATAGAACTTAAATCTTTTTGTAAAGGATAATAATTTTTTTTAATAATACTCATATTTTTCCTCCTTTCTATTTAAGCTAACTTAATAAATAAGGCCAATGAGGGATATTTCAAGAGAGTTAAATAAAATTATTTTTTAACTCCATTGAGCTTCGCGAAAATCTTTTTATACTAGCCATTACTGAAATGAATACAAAGGTACGAGAGTTTTGAAAATCTTTAGGCTTAATAAATAAAGCAGCCAAGCCACCAATTACGATAAGAATAACCGCAATGATGGGTACAATTTGAATATAATCAAAATGGTTTAAAAATGACATCCTGTTAATCCTTTAACTCGTTTACAACAGCATAACTTAAATTATTTTTTTGCCAATACAAAACTAGAAAATGCGTTTATCGATTTAAAGATACAATTCTCAGGACTCACGATACAACCCAAGATCGAGACAAAAAAATTTAATGAGGGAATTTAGATAAACTAAATGATCGAATTAAAAACCTTTTTTAACAAAGAGATTGGGATTTTTCGTAAGTTCTGATTTTCTGTACTGGTTTTTAGAACGGAGGGACTAATTTAATTTTTCGGTAAGTTAATAAAAAAAACACTTCCTTTTCCAGGGGTGGATGATACTGTTAACGTTCCTTTATGAAGTTCCACAATTTTTTTACAAATGGACAGCCCAAGACCACTTCCTTTAATTTTACTCCAGGAATGCAAACGTTTGAATGGCATAAAAATTTCATTTAATTGGTTCTCGGCTATTCCTAAGCCATTATCTTCGATGGCAATTTGCCAATAGTCTGGGAGCTCAGTAAGCTGAATATGAATTTTAGGGCTATTAGCTGGCGGTTGATATTTAATAGCATTAGCAATAAGGTTTTGTAATAATCTCATTAATTGAATGGGATTGCCTTTTATATTGGGCAGTAAATCCGCAGTAATTTGCGCTTTTTGTTCGCTAATTAACACTTTTAAATTCTCTAAAGCCGCATTTAAACTATCATTCAAATTAAATTCCGTAAAAGTGAGGTGCTCATGGCCGACCCTAGAATAGCTCAGTAAATCTTCAACCAAGTTTTTAATCCGCTCGCCTGCTGAATGCACTATGCTTAGAAACTCTATAGTTTCTGCATCAAGAAAAGGTTTTTTTTCTGAGAGGATTATATCAACCCGATGTTCCGCGGCTAATTTGAAGTAATTTTCAATTAAAAGGCTCTGAAAGCCCCCATTGAGTTCAAATCAAGACAAAGATCAATCGATAACAAGAGATAGATCAAATCAATCAACGTGGTAATACCGTATGCTAACGCGCATGTTTT
>CANJQE010000043.1 GCA_947476305.1 Legionellaceae bacterium | reverse complement strand
GATCCCCCTTCGGGCCTCAAAATCTACGCTCCCCAATGACTGACGCCTTTTCGTATGGCCTTATATTTTCCCTGCGGAAAAACATCCGGCCCTAAGGCTACCAGGGACTACTCGCCCGCGCCTTCGGCTCTCCATGGCTCGCAGCGAGAGAAGTTTTAAAAATTCATGATTATTTGCTTTTTAAAGTTGACATCAACTTAAAACCACTGCAAAATACGCAGCAGCTCGCAGGGACGAAAAGCTATATATTTAGATTGACGGATAATGGGAATCCGCATTATAGGGGTGTCGCCAAGCGGTAAGGCACAGGGTTTTGATCCCTGCATACCTAGGTTCGAATCCTAGCACCCCTGCCATTTTCTTGTTGTACATCTAGAGTAAAATCTAGATTCAAGTAAACAGACGGCAGAAGATACCCTGGAAGGATGCGTTCTCTGTATCGCTCAAATAATAATAATATCTTTTTGGCTGTCTTCTGCTATGTGTTTAAGTTAACTGATTCATTTAAATCTAAGGCTTTACACATGTCCACCATGATGATTTTTACAGGGAATGCTAACCCTGAATTAGCACTAAAAATTTCTTCTCATTTACAAATACCTATCGGACAAGCAACTGTTGGTACCTTCAGCGATGGAGAAACCATGGTTGAAATTTTAGAAAATGTCCGCGGTAAAGATGTGTTCGTCTTGCAATCTACTTGCGCGCCAACTAATAATAATTTAATGGAACTGCTCATTATGGCAGATGCATTGAGAAGATCTTCTGCTGCTCGAATTACCGCTGTTGTTCCTTATTTTGGTTATGCTCGGCAAGATAGGAGAGTACGTTCTGCTCGTGTTCCTATTACCGCTAAAGTAATTGCTGATATGATGGCATCCGTGGGTATTTGTAGAGTTCTTACCGTAGATTTGCATGCCGATCAAATTCAAGGCTTCTTTTATATGCCCGTAGATAATGTGTATTCTACCCCTATTCTATTAGAAGATATTGCTAAACAAAATTTATCGAACATTATGGTTGTTTCACCTGACGTAGGTGGTGTGGTGCGCGCTAGAGCCATGGCTAAAAGGCTTAATGATGCTGAGTTATCTATTATTGATAAACGCCGTAGCGGACCTAATAAATCGGAAGTAATGCATATCATCGGTGAGCCAGCAGAAAAAAACTGCATCATTGTTGATGATATTGTGGATACGGCAGGTACCCTCTGTACTGCAGCCTTTGAACTGAAAAAAAATGGAGCAAAGAGTGTCAGAGCCTATGTTACTCATCCAGTTCTCTCAGGACCAGCAGTATCTAATATTAGTAATTCCGTATTAGATGAAATAGTAGTTACAGACACTATCCCTTTATCAGCAGAAGCTCTACGCTGTGAAAAAATAAGAGTGGTTAGCCTTGCAGATATGCTAGCCCAAGCTATTAAACGCGTTAATGTGGAAGAATCTGTAAGCTCTATGTTTGCAGAGTAAGCTTATTAAAACTCAGCAGAACACTTAGAAAAGCCTGTTCTGCTGAAATACAAATCTATTTACATACTCAAACATAATTCTATATTAGCAGTATTTTAATACTCTTAATTTAGTTGAATTTTTTTAAACTCTTGGTACTAAAACATGATAAAAGAAGATCCATTCATTGTGCTTAATGCATTTAAGCAACCAGTCGGACATGAAATAAAAAACTGGTTAGCCAAAGAAAAACCTAGTCATAAAATTATTAAAGGAACTTATTGTGTTTTAAAACCTATAACTCTCGATAGTAATATAGAACAGTTATATCAGGCACTTAATTTTGATAATGATGGTTCTTCTTGGACCTATCTTCCCTATGGCCCTTTTAAGCATGCTCTCGATTTTGAGTCTTGGTTAAGAACCACTCTTAGCAACGAACAAGACACCCTTCTCTATTCAATCACTAAAATCAATGATACAAGCCCTATAGGAATTATTGGCTACTTACGCATTAATCCAAGTCATGGGGTTATAGAGATTGGCCATGTGCATTTTTCTAAGCTTTTACACAAAACAGCTGCTGCTACAGAGGCTATTTATTTAATGATCAATCATGCGTTTAAGGATTTAAATTACAGAAGATGTGAATGGAAATGTAATTCCTTAAATCAAGCTTCAATAAATACTGCTTTAAGGATTGGCTTTACCTTTGAAGGGAAATTTAGGCAAGCTAATGTATTTAAAAATCAAAATAGAGATACCTCTTGGTTTTCAATTATTGATCAAGAGTGGCCCAGTTTAGCAAAACGATTAGAAACTTGGTTAAAACCCAATAATTTTGATGCAAAGGGTAATCAGAAGCTTGCTTTACAGAAGATTTAATAGAGACTTTAAATAGAAAAAAAGAGCCTTAAAGGCTCTTTTTTATTAGAACTTAATCGCGTGTACCAACATACTTATCATCAAAATAACGTCGTAGTTTAGTTCTTAATGTTCCACGACTAATTCCCAGCATGATAGCTGCTCGTGACTGATTGTACTTGCAGTGTTCCATAACGGCACGAAATAGAGGTGTTTCAATTTCTTCAAGCACAAACTGGTATAAGTCAACAGGATCAGTTCCCTTAAGCTCTGAAAAATATTTTTGCACTGAGTGAGTTACGCTTTCGGCTAGTGAAGCAGTAGTATCACCTGCATCATTACTGATTGTTGTCATTATTATTAGCTCCTCCTTTTAAAAGCAGTATATTACCGAATTGAGCAATTAGAGACAAGGGTAGAACAGAAAAAACCCTATTAAAACTCAATAAAATAATATTTTTCTTGTCTTTAATTTAAATCCCTTTTGAAAAATAGTAGGATAAGGGCAAGTCCTTATCCTATTAATCAGATATACTTAAAATTTCAACATTGCAGGATCAAAGGGTTTACCATTTATATTAAACTTACCTTGATCTAAATTAGCCTCAATTACATAATCTGAGCCAGATAAAATAATAAGACCATTTTGTTCCATAGTACTTATTTGCTTATCAGCTTGCAATGCAGCTAACTGCTCATTGCTAACTTGAGCTTGATTAGCGGATGGATTAGTAGCTTGTAATTGCTGAACTAACGCTTGTTGCATTTCAGGTTGTTTTGACATTTGCTGTAATAGTGATTGTTGCACTAATTGTTTTACTAAAGCAGCAGGTGCTTTTAATTTTGCATGCCCTTGAATTTTTTGCATTAATTCAAAAGGATTAGCATTATCACCTTTTGGCAAAGATACTAATAAATTACCATCAATAGATCCTTCAGGAATTTTGAAATTACACTTAGAAATTTCAAACTCTGCTCCCTTACTAAACAATTTTGGTAATTCAGGCAATATTGCCATCATAGCTTGTTGGCGCTCAGCTTCCGTACCATTTTGCATTGCATTAGCTTCATGATTGATTTTAGCTAAAATTTCTGCATCCAGATTCCTTAAGCTCATTTCAAGCTCACCTGGACCATAGCTTTTTTTATTGGCTAATATCGATTTAACGCCGAGGCTAAAATGAGTATTAAAAAGACTATCATCAATGTCGCTATTAGAACTCATAGAAAGATCTTTAATATTCACTATTGATTCATTTTTAACAGTCACATCAAATGCAGGTAAAGTAAAACTTGCATCACCTAAGTATAATCCTGCTTTAGTTTGATGCAGATCATACTCAGTAGTAACTTTATCTAGAGTTACTTTAGTATCTGCCTTAGTAAAAGCCATACCATCAATAACAAAATCACCATCTACTTGATCTTTATTGGAAGACATATTTAAATCACTTTCTAAGCCCTTCCAAGTAAAAGTACCAGAACCATCTTTAGCAATTAATTTAAACTCAGGTACTTCAAGTTCAATAGAACTTCTGAGAAAATAATTTACGAAAATATTTAAATCTAGCTGAGGCTTCGTTGATTCTTTTGTAAATTGCTCATCAAATTGTTTTGCATATTGTTCAGGGACGGGAAATCCTGTTTCTGCATAACCTACGCCAAAACGTAATTTATTGTTACAAATAATAAAAGGACCATGACAAATTTTAATAGGCATGCTTGCTTGATAATCTTGCGCAGCAATAGTTTGCGAATTACCATTTGCATCTTTCACAATTCGTTCTGGAACATGTAAGCGCCATTTAACTTGGGCATCTGAAGTAAACCAACCTCTATCATACTGTTCGATATTGGCAAATAAGCCATTGGTTTGATTAATTACCTCAATATTCTTTTTTATTGTTCTTTCTGTAAGAAAGCCCATGCCATAATATCCACCTAGGATTAAAACAGCCAGGATAATTATTAATCCTGCAAGTTTTTTCATCATCATCTCCATGTTATTAATTTGATGCGCCTTACCCAATGAAGCAAAACACGGGGAAAGTATAACAGTAAATAATATAAGAGAGCGATAAGCTAATGCAAGAAGATTAATAAAGAACAGCCACTCTGAAAAATACTAATTCAAAGTGACCTCATATTAGAGGATTTAAGAAATACCCCAAGATCGAGGCAAAAGTAGTTTTTAATGAGAGAGTTTAGATATACTAAATGACCGAATTAAAAACTGCTTTTAACGAAGAGATTGGGTGTTTTCGACAGGACTTAAGAAATACCCCAAGATCGAGGCAAAAGTAGTTTTTAATGAGGGAGTTAGATATACTAAATGGCCGCATTTAAAAACTGCTTTTAACGAAGAGATTGGGTGTTTTCGACAGGACTTAAGAAATACCCCAAGATCGAGGCAAAAGTAGTTTTTAATGAGGGAGTTTAGATATACTAAATGACCGAATTAAAAACTGCTTTTAACGAAGAGATTGGGTGTTTTTCTTAAGTCCTGATTAATGACGAACAGGCTTACAATTGGTTTCTTTGATTGTGAACGCTAAAATTAACGCGATTAAAGAACAAATAGGTAAGATTTTTAATCCAGCTTGAAAATCAGTTAATAACAAACTTTCTACATTATAGGCACGTTGTCCGGCTACTGCATCTACTAAACGTCCTACTAAAGGTTGCAATGAGGCCCCCACAAAAATGGAAGTCATATTAGTGAAGGCTATGGAAGTACCTATTACATTGCGATCATGTAATTCTGTAGAAACAGCATAGGCAATAGCTACACCAGTATTGGTTAAACCAAAGACAAAAAAGAGTAAATAGGCAGAAGTTTGAGATAAGTTAGGTACAAATACAAATAATGAAGTAAAAATAACACCACAAATACCAGAAATAATCATAATAGGTTTGCGTTTACCTACTCTATCAGATAACCAACCTGATAATGGACCGCTTATTCCCCACCCAATAAAAATTAAGCCTGTGGCAAAAGCTGCAGAATGAGCCCCTAATCCTCTACCAAATTGTAAGTATGCTGGACCTATTGCTTCACCAATAACCGCAGTAGGGCCAAATAAGAAGCCAGCATATAAGGCATTGAGCCAAGTTTGACGACAAGATAAAATGATTTTTAAACTTTGAAAAATACTAATAGGATCAACTGCTCGTACTTCGCTGCGATGCTCTCCTGGTTTATCTTGTACAAATTGATATAAAAGACCAGCTAAGGCAATAAATAAAAATGCAATAATCAGCATACTATGACGCCAACCGACATTACTGACTAAAAACGAAACGGGGGCCTCTCCTGCTGCTGCACCCAGCATTCCTAAAGATTGAGTTAAGCCAGCTAATAAGCCGAGCATAGTCGGTGGAAACCAAGATGTAGCAAGGCGTAAAGAGCATACAAAAGCAAAGGCGGCGCTAAAACCAATCAGCATACGACCTATTGATGCAGTCATTAAGCCATCGGCAAGACCAAAAACACAGCAGCCAAAAGCAGTTACTAAAGACATAATAGTCAATAACCAACGAATACTTAATCGATCTACTGTAAGACCAACAGGTATCTGCATAAAAATATAAGGAATGTAGAATGAGGCGGTGAGAATACCAAAACCTGCTTCATTAATACCAAAATCAATTTGCAAATATTTATGCATCACACCAGGAGCAACTCGAGCCAAGTAATCAGAAAAATAAAATGCTGCAGCTAAGCCCCAGACTAACCATGCAAAGGCTAAATAATTCTTACGGGTGGTCTTTTCTGTCTTAAGTATATTTGTTGTTTTCATAAGCTCTCTATTTCTTCCAGTCAAAACCCACCCCAAAATGATGATGGGTATGAATACCCTCTGATTCAGTTAATATGTAGGGTGTGTACCTCAAGCTTTAAGCAAATCTACATCTTTTTACATTTTGTTTTAATAATAAAAACACTGATGCTGCTACAGTATTAAAACGAAAAAGTTTTATTTGCCTTTTTTATTTAAAAAATGACCAATAAAATGACAAAACAAAGCTACATTATACTAAAGTTGTAAATTATTTCAACACAGGCAGGTATACAAACTAATATAATTAAAGTTAAATTAGCTATGCAATAGCTACTAGGATATAATAAATGTTTTTATAATACATCATCATGAATAGTTTAAATACTGCAGTGAAAGAGGCCTTAATAGCCCATGGAAATCTAAAAGAGGCGAATAAAGCCTATTTAGAATTTATTAAAGCTAATTTCATTATACCTATAGAACAAACAATAAACGACGATGACGAACCAAAAGTTCTTTTTTTACAAGAGGAAAAGAATGTCTTTCTTCCTGTTTTCACTGAAATCAATTATTTGGATGCTTGGGCTAAAGAAATAAATCAAGATATTAAATTACTGAAACTTTCAGGAGTCGATTTATTAAAAGGAATTGGCGATGAAATCACTGTTTGTTTGGACATAGGAAGTGATTCTTATAAAGAATTTAATCCTGCTGAAATAGCACGCATGAAATCCATGGTTATAAAGTTTTTTAAAGAATAAACTCTAAATCACCATAAACCCAATTTCTTAGAAGATTCAATTGAAGAAAGCAATCACATAAACAATAGACTTCTTTCCAAACTCGCTGCATCGAGCGAGGAGAGCGGAGCGCAGAACCGGAGTGTACAAGCAAGTACACCAGTATTCGAGCGCCGTATCGACGAAGCTATTCGCCGAATAGCCTATTCTTCAATTGAATATAATTGTCTTCATGCAACTAACTCTAATAATTGATAACCTACGATTGCTGAAGCTGCTATTGCCCCACTAATCTCAAATACTAAAGTCATGAAGCTGCTTTTTTGATACTGTTGGTCATTAGCAGAAAGTTCTCTATTAAGCTCGATTTCATCGCTAGCCAAATCATTGAGGTCGAATAATGGTTGTTCACCATAACATCCAGCCCACCAGCCTTCTAACCATTGTTCAGCTTCTTGTGAACCCTCTCTAAAAGGATTGTCCTCTTCTGCTACTTCTGCAGAAGCACATTCATATCCAAATAAATAGCATTCTTCGTAACTTGGATGTTCAATATTAAATCTTAGTTTGATGTGTGGTAGTAAGGCTGTTGTATCGTTCATGTTAATATCCTCTTTTATGGATCCAATATATAAAGCGTTTGGCGTCCTATCAACTGTATTTACTCCAGTAAAATATTAAGGCTTCATGCAAAAATTTCACTCCAACTGAAATCAATTTCTGCACTTAAAACAATTTTACGACTTTAATACACTGCATGCCCTCTAAAACAAAATATTTACATCTTCTTGACAATAATTCTTGTACTTCACAAAAATCATGTTTATTAGTCTTAGATATAGTTATAAATGCAATTAGCAGGCCAAGTTTATTTTTTTATGTAAAAAAAACGAAAACACCTTATAACAAACTGATTTATAATGTTTTTTATTTTATCCTCAGATTTTCCTCAATTGTGAACAGTAGATTTTTAGTAATAAATTTACTAAACAAATTAGGAAGAAAAAAAACGACTGATGCAAAACTAATCCAATATGGTTTTTATTATGTTGATCCAATCAAAAATACTCAGTTTAAGTCCTTTTAATGAACCGGCAGTTTTTGTTTTTCTTTCATAAGAAATTGCTTAGCTTAGCCGGTATAAGTTCAGATACCTACGAATTATAAGGAGACACTAGTAATGAACTAAGACAATTTCTTCCGTCTAAGGAGCTAATCTGTTATGGGTCCAGTTATTATTTTGCCGGCAATAGGCGACTCTATCATGCAAACGATTATCTCGCCCTTGCCAAAATTCAATGTACTGTGGAGTTAGACTATAACCACCCCAATGTTCTGGTCTACGAACGGGCTGTTGCTCTTGATTTTTAATCAAATTCTCTAAGGCACTATCTAAAAAGACTCTGTCTTTAATTGTTTGGCTTTGAGGTGAAATAATTGCGGCTAGTTGACTATAAATTGGTCGCGAAGAAAAATAGTTATCGGATATTTCCTTACTTACTTTTTCAGTAATCCCTCGAATACGTACTTGTCGCGCCATGTGAGGCCAATAAAAATTGAGGGCTGCATGAGAGTTTTTTTGCAGTTGTACGCCTTTTGCACTTTGATAGTTCGTATAGAAGACAAAATTGTCTTCATCTAATCCTTTCAATAAAACGACGCGAGAATCTGGAAATCCTTGTTCATCTATTGTCGATAATACCATTGCTGTAGGATCGTGTGGCTCTTCTCTAATGACTTCTCCAAACCAAATTTTAAATTGCTCGACAGGATTTGCATGAATTAATTGCTCATCTAAACTTAGTTCACCATAATCTCTTCTTATGTCTGCAATACTTCTAAATTGACTCATCATTATTCCAAAAAATAAATTGATTATATACAGGACTTAGGAAAAATCCCAAGGTCGATGCAAAAAAAATTTAACGTGGGAAGTTTAGCCTACTAAAATGACCGAACAAAGAAATGGGGTTTTCGAATCCTGATACAGTTGATTTATAGTTTTGCGAAGAAAATAAAAGATTCCAAATTAGTAAAATAAGTACTTGAATAAGAATGAATTTATTAGAGACTTTTTTGTAAATAAAAGGAGTTAATAACAGGAAATAATTCATTTCCTGTTATTAATAAAAAATTACCAACCAGTAACTTCAGCAATAGCATCACCTAAATCGGCGGGAGAGCGTACAGTTCTGACTCCTGCAGCTTCTAAAGCAGCATATTTTTCCGCAGCAGTACCTTTGCCTCCGGCAATAATAGCGCCAGCATGTCCCATACGTTTACCAGAAGGTGCCGTAACACCTGCAATATAAGAAACAACTGGTTTTTTAACATGGGCTTTGATGTATTCAGCCGCTTCTTCTTCAGCAGATCCACCAATTTCACCTACCAGAATTATGGCTTCGGTTTTTGGATCCTGCTCAAATAAAGCTAAGGCATCAATAAAATTAGTACCAGGAATCGGGTCGCCACCAATGCCAATACAAGTAGTCTGACCAAAACCTTTATCTGTAGTTTGTTTTACTGCTTCATAGGTTAAGGTTCCTGAACGAGAAACAATACCTACTTTACCAGGTAAATGAATCGAACCGGGCATAATACCTATTTTACACTCACCAGGAGTAATAATACCTGGACAATTAGGACCGATTAAACGAGCATCGGTATTGTTTTCTAAATAGACTTTCACTTGTAACATGTCTAAAACAGGAACGCCTTCAGTAATACAAACAATTAACTTAATTCCTGCCTCAGCTGCTTCTATAATGGAGTCCTTACAAAAAGCTGCAGGAACATAAATCACAGTTGCATCAGCACCAGTTTCCTCTACCGCCTCACGCATAGTATTAAAAACCGGTAGTCCTAAATGTGATTGACCGCCCTTACCAGGAGTAACTCCACCTACCATTTTAGTACCGTAGGCAATCGCTTGTTCAGAATGATAAGTGCCTTGCTTACCCGTAAAACCCTGACATAATACTTTAGTTTGCTTATTAACTAATACACTCATTGTAACCTCGAAATTTAATTCAAGCCTTAGGCATGCTGCTTAAGGCTTGCTCATTAATATTAAGCAACAGCTGCCACAATTTTTTTAGCCGCATCGGTTAAACTGGTTGCAGCAATCACGTTTAAATCACTTTTATTTAAAATATCAGCACCTAATTGAGCATTATTGCCTTCAAGACGCACTACTACAGGCACTTTCACATGAATTTCTTTAACTGCTGCTAAAATACCATCAGCAATGAGATCACAACGTACTATGCCACCAAAAATATTAACTAAAATACCTTTAACTTTTTCATCGGAAAGAATAATTTTTAAGGCTTCGCTCACTCGTTCTTTAGTAGCACCACCACCCACATCTAAAAAGTTTGCAGGCTCGCCACCGTGTAATTTAATTACATCCATAGTAGCCATTGCTAAACCAGCGCCATTAACCATACAACCAATGCTGCCATCTAGAGGGATGTAATTTAACTCCCAATCACTAGCACGATTTTCACGCTCATCTTCTTGAGTTACATCACGCATGGCTTTTAAAGTATGCTGACGATAAAGCGCATTACTATCGATAGTGACTTTACCATCTAGGCAAAGTAAGGTGCCTGCTTTAGTAACTACTAAAGGATTAATTTCTAATAGACTTAAGTCACACTCCATAAACATTTTACCTAAATTCATCATCAAATGAGTAAATTGCTTTATTTGCTCGTCATTTAAACCTAATTTAAAGCCTGTATCGCGACATTGGAATGGCATTACACCAACTAAAGGATCTATAATAATCTTGAATATTTTCTCAGGAGTTTCTGCCGCTACTTTTTCAATTTCGACACCACCTTCAGTAGAAGCCATAATAACTACTCGACGAGTAGATCTATCAACTACTGCACCTAAATATAGCTCGCGCGCAATATCACAAGGTTCTTCAATTAATAAAGCATTAACTGGTTGTCCTTTAGCATCTGTTTGATAAGTAACTAAATGAGTTCCAAACAAGGACTGGGCAAAATTAGCCAATTCATCTTTAGTGGAAACTATTTTAACTCCTCCCGCTTTACCTCTACCACCAGCATGTACCTGGGCTTTTACAACCCATTTGGATGTCCCTAATTGCATTGCTACTTGTATGGCATCATCAACGCTATAAGCTACTTCACCACGAAGAATGGGTAAGTTATAACTGGCAAATAATTGCTTCGCTTGATATTCATGTAAATTCATTGTAATGACCTTTCTAAAAAAGCAAAACCTGCTAGTGCAGGTTTGCAGTTACCTGGGATTATTAGACATTCAGTAAAAGACGAGCCGGATCTTCTAATAACTCTTTAACACTTACCAAAAACTGAACTGAATCTTTACCATCAATTAAACGATGATCATAAGATAAAGCGACATACATCATAGGACGAATAACAATCTGACCTTTTTCAACAACCGGTCTGTCTTCTATTTTATGCATTCCTAAAATGCCGGTTTGAGGCGGGTTAATAATTGGAGTTGCTAGCAATGAACCAAAGACGCCACCATTAGTAATGGTAAAAGTCCCACCCTGCATTTCTTCCATAGACAATTTGCCCAAACGCGCTTTAGTAGCTGCCTCACCAATAGCAGACTCCATCTCAGCCATACTCATTTGATCAGCATCTCTTAATACGGGTACTACTAATCCTCGTTCCGTAGACACTGCGATTCCAATATCATAAAAACCATGATAAACCACATCTTGACCATCTATAGAAGCATTTACTGCCGGGAAACGCTTCAATGATTCAACAACAGCTCTAGTGAAAAACGACATAAACCCTAGTTTAACACCATGTTTTTTCTCAAAGCTGTCTTTATACTGCGCGCGCATATCCATTACTGCTTTTAAATTAACTTCATTAAAAGTAGTTAACATAGCGGCATTATGTTGCGCCTGTAATAAGCGTTCAGCGACTTTTGCTCTTAAGCGTGTCATCGGTACACGCTTTTCTTCACGGGCTCCCGGTGCAACAGCTTGAGGACTTGCTTTTGCCGGTTCTGCAGAAGCTTGTTTTCTATTAGACTCTATATAAGAAAGTACATCATCCTTAGTAATACGTCCTTCTTTGCCTGTACCTTTAACTTGGTTAGCTTGAAGATCATGCTCAGCCATCATGCGTCGTACCACGGGGCTAGTCGATTTGTCTTCATAGGCACTAACCGCTTCTTTTATAGGTTCTTTTGCCGTCGTTACTAATGGTTGGCTTGGGGCTGCTGCAGACTCTTTAGCTTCGCCAATTTTTGCAAGTATTTGGCCTGAATTCACTGTTGAACCAGTCTGAAATAGAATTTCAGTCAATACCCCATCAGCAGGAGCAGGAACTTCAAGAACTACTTTATCTGTTTCCAGATCCACTAAATTTTCATCACGACTTACTTTATCGCCTACTTTTTTATGCCAAGCAGCTACAGTTGCATCAGCTACTGACTCAGGTAGAACAGGTACTTTGACTTCGATAGACATGGTTAATACCTTCTTAATTGTGTATTATAAACTTATTTTTTACCTAATAACGCTTGTTCAACCAAAGCATTTTGTTGTTGCGCATGTAAAGCCGCTCTTCCTACTGCTGGCGCTGCGGCTTGCTCTCTTCCCGCATAAACTAAATATTGCCCCTCTTTAAGACATTCTTTCATATTATGACGTGATGAGAACCAAACTCCTTGGTTTTGCGGCTCTTCTTGACACCAGATTACATCCTTCATATTAGGATATTTTTCTAATTCAGCAAGCAATGCTTTTTTAGGGAAAGGATATAATTGTTCAATACGTACAATCGCTATATGATTTAATTCCTTATCACGACGCATTTGTAGTAAATCATAATAAACTTTGCCACAACATAGTACTACCCTGGTTATTTTCTTTGCATCTAATGTATCGATTTCAGGAATCACCGTATGAAAACGTCCTTTCATTAGATCGTCTATAGGAGAAACCGCTAATTTATGACGTAACAAGCTTTTGGGTGTCATGACAATAAGTGGCTTGCGAAAATTACGAATGACTTGTCGACGCAATAAATGAAAAATTTGTGCTGGCGTAGTCGGAGTACATACTTGCATATTATGTTGAGCACACAATTGCATATAGCGCTCTAAACGGGCTGAAGAATGTTCAGGCCCTTGGCCTTCATAGCCATGAGGTAATAACATGACCAATCCGCACAAACGCCCCCACTTCTGCTCACCTGAACTAATAAACTGATCAATGACTACTTGAGCACCATTAGCAAAATCACCAAATTGAGCCTCCCAAAGGACTAAGGAAGACGGTTCAGAGGAAGCATATCCATATTCAAAAGCTAATACTGCTTCTTCTGATAATACGGAATCAATCACTGCAAAGCAGTGGCGCTCTGGATTAGTCGCAACTTGATCTAAGGGAACAAAAACCTCGCCTGTATTTAGCTCATGCAGTACTGCATGGCGATGTGCAAAAGTACCTCGACCACAGTCTTGTCCTGACAAACGGATACGATAACCTTCTTGTAAGAGAGAAGCATAAGCCATCGTTTCTGCATAACCCCAATTCATTGGAATCTCACCAGCAGTCATTTTATCGCGTTCGGCAAGCAAACGTTGGACCACAGGGTGTAATTGAAAATCACTTGGCAGCTTATTAAGTTGTTTTGCTAATTGTTCTAGGTTTGCTTTGCTAATCGTAGTATCTGCTTTATCAGTCCATTTAGCATTTAAATAAGGAGTCCAATCTATACTAGATTTACCTTCATAAGAGTCATAAACCAGATCAACAACTGACTTTCCTTGGTCAAGTCCGTCGCGATAATTCTCTACAAATTTATCTACTTCGCTAGTCGTTAAAATCCCAGAATTAACTAATTGTTCCGCATAAATTTCACGCAAAGGACGTATTGATTTAATTTTCTTGTACATGGTTGGCTGAGTTACTGCCGGCTCATCTGCTTCATTATGTCCATTACGGCGATAGCAAACCAAATCAATAACCACATCTCGATTAAATTTCATCCTAAAATCAAAAGCAATTTGAGTAGCGAATACCACGGCCTCTGGATCTTCCCCATTAACATGTAATACCGGTGCTTGCACCATTTTTGCGATATCAGTGCAATAAAGCGTTGAACGCGCATCGATAGGATTACTGGTGGTAAAACCAATTTGGTTATTAATAACAATATGAATAGTTCCACCCGTGCAATAACCGCGTGCTTGGGAAAAATTAAAGGTTTCCATGACCACGCCTTGCCCTGAAAAGGCCGCATCACCATGTAATATAATAGGAACAACCGTATTCTTTTTGACTAAATCTTTACGACGCTCTAGACGAGAACGTGCCGAACCTTCCACAACCGGGGCAATAATTTCTAAATGAGAGGGATTAAAAGCTAAAGCCACATGAAGCATCGCCCCTGATTCAGTTTGAATATCAGAAGAAAAACCAAGATGATATTTCACATCTCCAGTACGATCATAATTTACTTTGCCTTCAAACTCTTGGAATAAATCGCCTGGATTTTTTCCTAAAACATTCACTAATACGTTCAAACGACCTCTATGGGCCATGCCGACTACTAATTCTTTCACTCCATCTCGACCAGAATAATTAATGATTTCTTTCATCATGGGAATTAAAGAATCGCCGCCTTCTAAAGAAAAGCGTTTTTGTCCTACATAACGAGTGCCTAAATAACGCTCTAAACCATCAGCAGCAATTAAATCTTTTAAGATGTTTAGTTTTTTACTGGTATCAAAATTTGGCCTGCCTCGAGCAGACTCCATTCTTTGTTGTATCCACTCAATTTCTTCTTTATTAGAAATATGCATGTATTCAATACCAATACTACCGCAATAGGTATCGCGCAAGGCTTGGTAGATTTCACCTAAAGGCATTTCTGGGCCATTAAAACGAGTTCCAGAAAAAAAACTACGATTTTTATCAATATTTGCAAGTTGATGTGTTGCTAGATCTAAGCCAGGAACTACAGTAGGTTGAGTCATTTCTAAAGGATCTAATTTAGCGGCTAAATGCCCAAAAGATCTAAAATCATGTACTAAATTAGCCACTTGATATTGTTGACTATCAGCGGATTGAACCATTTGGGTGCGTTTTTTATCGGCGTTTTGCAAAAAATAATCGCGCACATCTCTATGAGACAAATCTTTAGTGCTGCCATTTACTTGCGGCAGAGAACTAAAAACTGTTTGCCAATCAGCTGAAACCGAAGCAGGATCGGCTAAATAGTCTTCATACAGACTGTCCACATAAGCCATACTTCCACCTGATAAATAGGAAGAAGCCCATTCGTTTTGCAGATCAGAACTGCTCATATTTACTCCAAAGATTAATAGGCCTTTACAGTACCTTTTATTGATTTTTGAGCCATTTAAACAACAAAAAAACATCTACATGTATTAATGGTACTTAGCTAAGAGAAACAAATTAGCCAACGTCCCGCGGCTTGTCCGCGGGATCCATAATTTCGAGCTGAACCTAAATTTATGGATCCCGCGGACAAGCCGCGGGACGTCGAAATAAGTAAGTTAATAAAGGAGCCTTAACTTAGTGCATTACTATATACTGTATGCTGGCATTACTAATAAATCCTTATCATTTTAGTCCATTTATTTGCTAGGGCCTTATAAATTTCTTCTAGCATTAACAAATTATGTTTCTTGCGATAACATTTGGGTACGAATTTTAGCTATCGCTTGTGTTGGATTCAATCCTTTAGGGCATACATTAGTACAATTCATAATGGTTCGACAACGGAATACACTAAAAGGATCTTGTAATTTATTCAAGCGATGCTCTGTAGCCTTATCACGACTATCCGCTAAAAAGCGGCGTGCTTGTAATAAACCTGCAGGTCCAACAAATTTCTCTGGATTCCACCAAAAAGAGGGACAAGAGCTGGTGCAACAGGCACACAATATACACTCATATAAACCATCTAATTGAGCACGCTCTTCTGGGGATTGTAAACGTTCTTGGGCTGGAGCAACCTCATCATTTTGTAAGTAAGGGTCAATGCGTTCGTACTGATGGTAGAATTGGCTCATATCAACCACTAAATCGCGGATCACCGGAAAGCCTGGTAAAGGGCGAATAACAATTTTATCACCACTTAATTGAGTGATGTGAGTAATACAAGCTAAGCCATTAGTCCCATTAATATTCATTCCATCAGAACCACACACCCCTTCACGACAGGAACGTCGGTAAGTAATTGATGAATCTTGCTCTGCTTTCAAACGCTCTAATAAAGTAAGAAGCATTGGATCGCTTTTGGCTGGTATCGTTAGCTCATAATCTTTCATGTATGGCTTTGCATCCACTTCAGGATTATAGCGATATATAGATAGGGTTAAATTTCTAGTATCTGCCATGAATAGATCCTCTTAGTAAACGCGTTCTTTGGGCTCAAAAGCCGTAATATATTTAGGTGATTTATTTACGGGACGATAATCAATCGCATCACCTGCTAGAAAATATAAAGTATGTTTAATCCAGTTTGCATCATCACGCTTTGGATAATCCTCACGACTGTGTGCTCCTCTACTCTCAGTACGTGCAAGAGCAGATACTGCTGTAGCATAGGCAGTTGCCATAAGGTTATCTAACTCAAGAGCTGTGACACGCTCTGTATTAAATATCTTACTCTTATCAATTAAGTGTGCGTGCTGTAAGCGTTCACGTAAGGCCTCTAAACGTTTTAAACCCGAAGCCATCACATCGCCGGTGCGGAATACACCAAAATCTTCTTGCATTATTTTTTGCATTTCTTCACGAATATCTGCAAAATTTTCTCCCTCGGAGGACGTTTCCCAACGTTGATAACGCGCTATAGAAGCAGAAATATCTTCCTCACTAATATAAGGAACATCCGGCAAATGATTGGATTGCCATAACTCTTCTACATGAAGACCTGCGGCACGGCCAAAAACAACTAAGTCCAACAAGGAATTACCACCAAGACGATTAGCTCCATGTACTGATACACAAGCACATTCACCAACAGCGTATAAGCCTTCGACTATATGCTCCTCGCCATTAGCTCGGGTAATGACCTGGCCATGCATGTTGGTAGGAACACCTCCCATACTGTAATGGCAGGTAGGAACAACTGGAATAGGTTCAACTATAGGGTCAACGCCTGCAAATTTCATGGAAAGCTCTCGGATACCAGGTAGACGTGTTTTGATAAGATCGGCGCCGAGATGATCCAGTTTCAATTTAACGTAATCTACACCTTTAGGATCAAAACCTTTACCAGCACGCATTTCTAATGCTATGGCACGCGCCACCACATCGCGAGAAGCTAAGTCTTTAACACGTGGAGCATAGCGCTCCATAAAACGCTCACCATCTTTATTAATCAGATATCCACCTTCACCACGAGAACCTTCCGTTACTAAAGTTCCTGCGCCAACAATACCGGTAGGATGAAATTGCCACATTTCCATATCTTGTACAGGAATGCCAGCTCTTAATGCCATACCAAAACCATCACCTGTATTAATAAAGGCATTAGTAGTAGATTGATAAATACGCCCCGCACCACCTGTTGCTAACATAGAAACACGTGCTTGGAAAAAGACTACTTCACCAGTCTCAATATTCATCGCCGTTACACCGGCAATGCGGCCTAGTGCATCTTTCACAAAATCTAAAGCATACCATTCGCTAAATATATGCGTTTTAGCTTTTAAATTTTGTTGATATAAAGTATGTAATAAAGCATGACCCGTTCTATCAGCAGCAGCACAGGTGCGCGCAGCTTGCTCACCACCAAAATTTTTTGACTGACCACCAAATTGACGTTGATAAATTTTACCATTTTCCATGCGCGAAAAAGGCAAGCCCATATGCTCTAATTCATAAACAGCCTCGGGCCCTGTTTTACATAAATATTCGATACAATCTTGGTCGCCAATATAATCAGCTCCTTTTACTGTATCGTACATATGCCAACGCCAATCATCCACATCCGAATTACCGAGCGCGGCAGTAATACCACCCTGAGCAGAAACTGTATGTGAACGCGTTGGGAATACTTTAGATAAAAGTGCTACTTTCAAACCAGAATTAGCCATTTGTAATGCGGCGCGCATTCCTGCCCCACCCGCTCCAATTATTACTGCATCAAAAATATTACGTGCAATCGCCATGCTTTATTGCCCCCACACAATCATTAAGCCCCAGATAAATTGACTAAGAAGCCATAAAACGACTAACATTTGGACTGATAAGCGAACTACAGTACATTTGATATAGTCAGTAGTTACTGTCCAAATACCTACCCAAGCATGTAATGAAAGGGCAAATAAACTCAAAATCGTTGCAACACGAAATACGGTATTCGTGAATAAATCATGCCATTGAGAAAAATTTAAATCCGGATGTACTAATAAAAATCCAAATACAAAGATACAATATGCGGCAAAATAAACCGCCGTCACTCTTTGAATCAACCAATCTTTTAACCCATTGCCTGTTAAGCTAGTGACATTAGTTACCATACCCAAATTCCTAGAAAAATTGTTGCAATCACCGCAAGCACTATTACTAAAATAGAGGTGCGTCGGCCAGTACAGAGATCTTCTCCAAAACCCAGATCCATAATCATATGTCTTATGCCCGCAAGAATATGATAAATTAATGCGGTACTAAAAGCCCATAAAATGAATTTATAATAGGGTTCAGCTAGTTTTATTTTGATTTGATTAAAGCTTTCTTCTGATTGTAAAGATTGCCCAAGAAGAAAAATCATAATAGGTAATAATATAAATAATACGACTCCTGAAACTCGATGCAATACAGATGCAATAGCCATAGGAGGAAATTTCATACTTCCTAAATCAAGATTAACTGGTCTTTTCTTGTTCACTATTGGTTTCTTCCTCTAGAAATAATATGTAATAAATACCTTCCAGTGTACTTCCTTAACTTTTTTTTATTTACCATAAATCCATTTTGGTAGTTTTTTATCTAAGCAATTCAATAAATTCACAATAAGTACTCTGTGAACCATCAATTAAAGCGTGATAGTACCTCTTAGAGTACCCCAATTTCAAGACAAGCGAATGAAGTATAGCACTCCGTTTTTATCCCGCAAAGTTAAGTTATTAATAAAAGAGTTAACTCGCTGGCTAATTAAAAAATTAAGTACTATTATTTTAAATAAACAGATTAAAAAGAAGTCTTCATGATTGTTAAAAGACCAATTTATAACCATCAGCTACAATGCGTTGCTTTTGAAATATTGTCTCCAAGGCAAGAAGAGCTTAATGAAGAGCTAAGCAATAGTCTCTCTCAGTTAATTAATACTTCGGATGCTGAACTCCCTCTCTTCATTCCTTTTGAACTTAAAGATTTGATTGAGCAGTTTGAGCCACCAATACCAAATCCCATTATTTTAAAGTTAGCTGCGGAAGATATAGAATCAATTTATTCCCCTGAAGAATTAAAAAATTCTTCATTTTCAATTGCCTTGCTTATTAATACACCACAACACTTAGCTTGGTTAAATTATGCGGAATACATCGCTTTGACTGAAGAGTTAATGAGTAAAGCAGACGTCTCGAAAGTAGTTCAATACAGTAAGGCTAAACAAAGGAAAGTGATTGCCTATGGCCTAGACCAACCCTTGAGTTTTGCTAAATGCCAAAGCATGACCATGGAT
>CANJQE010000042.1 GCA_947476305.1 Legionellaceae bacterium | reverse complement strand
TCAAATAGAGCTTTTGGTTTTTAAGCATTTGAGTAACGGTTATAAAAAGCGCATATTTTAATAAATAAAGAGCGTCAGGTGGTATTATTTGATTTTTTATTACTCCTAATTGATTGTAAAGATGGGTAAATTGAAATTGATTGGGAAAAAATTCTTCATTGAGAAAATCCTCTTGGCTGTATTCTTCATTGCAACATCTAAAATATATAAAAAACTCTTGGATAGGCTCGTGAAGTGACAGTTTAAAATAGCCTTGAAAAATAATCGGATCCGACCACACCGCAACTAATACAGTCGTTTCAATATCCGCAGAAAGAAGAGAGGGAAGATTCATTTAAGTCTGTTTAAATCCATGTTTTGTAATTTCTTGTAATTATACAATTTATAGGATACCGCTTTCAAAATACTTCTTAAACTTTATAACAAATAACAAAGAATAGAAAAAACTAAAAATTACTTGACAGTATGGGGCTTGCTCATTAAACTTCAAACCTTCCTGGGGTTATAGCTCAGCTGGGAGAGCGCTTGCATGGCATGCAAGAGGTCGGCGGTTCGATCCCGCCTAGCTCCACCATCAACATGAGTAATGTTGATGGAGAAAACGTTTAGGTCCCCATCGTCTAGAGGCCTAGGACACTGCCCTTTCACGGCGGTAACAGGGGTTCGAATCCCCTTGGGGACGCCATTTTAGGCGTTTATGTAGTATCAGTAGTAGTATTAGCTAGGTCCCCATCGTCTAGAGGCCTAGGACACTGCCCTTTCACGGCGGTAACAGGGGTTCGAATCCCCTTGGGGACGCCATTATAAGCTCAAATGCTCCGTAAAGGCAGTTTTAATCTACATTTTTAGTTTCTTCTTGAAGTCAGTACATTCTCACTATTACTCTATCTATAAACCTTGTTTCAATGTTTTAGCAGACGACTCTCATCAACCTATTGGCAAGTTAACTATTACAATACCAGGGTCATGATTCATCACACCTTATTAAAAAAAATAAGTTGTTTTGCTCGTAAAAATATCATGGTTAATCTCAACATTAAAGTAACAGATCAAAGAATGAATCTTATAGAGCAGGGAATTGATTTAGCTATTCGCATAGGTAAATTGGAAGACAACAAGGCCAGTTTGAAACGAAAAAAATTAACGGACATTAACCATATTCTTGTTGCAGGAAAGGCGTTAATGCAGGGTAGACAAACGCCTCAAACTCCTAAAGACATTGAAAATTGGCCTTGGATAGGATTAACCATGCTCCCTTTTTATAGGAATATAAGCAATTCACAAGGAGTATCAATCAGACTTAACTTCCAACCTACCATCTGTGTGGATAATGTCGAAGCAATGACTGAGTTAGCCAGACAAGGTGTAGGGCTTGCAACGGTGCCAGATTATTTAGTGGCGGATGCTTTATTATCTGGAGAGCTTGTACATTTATTACCAGAATGGCAGATTGAACCTATAGAAGTTTTTGCAGTTTGGCCAATTCAAATCAACAAAACTAGCCTTAGCTACTTTTTAAATGGATTATTTGTACAAATAAATTTTTCAGGTAAAGCAGTTCTATAATGTGACTTGATTACTAGTGTTAAAAAACGACCGTTTTTTTTGAGAGTAGTAATAGCAATTTTCTGAGTAAGTATTGAGACTAAGAACTTATCCCCATTTAAAATCATTACAGCCATTAAGTACACTTTATTTATAGAATCGTGCGTCAGGTAAAGGGATAAATCTAGGAACAATTTTACGGATTGGCGGTCTAAGTTCGTCAAATATTCACTTTTTTAGCGTCTGAAAATATTTTTGCGACAGAATCAAAAAATGTTTTTCTGCTCCTGTTAATTCTATCTTAATAATTTTGGTTTAATATTAGCCAAGTTTTTATGTTACCTGGAGTGGACATGCCATTAAATGAAATTCAGGACCTTAATCCTCAAGCAATGAGTTATTTAGCCGCAAAAGAACAATTAGAGAGATTGCTTGAAACCGAGCCTTTGAATAATCCAAGAAGGCAACATGCTCAAAAAGTCATTGATCAAATTGAAAAATTAAAAAAAGACGGAAAGCTGTCGATTCCTGATTCAACTGAACTTTTAAATGATACAAAAGCCTTATTAAATCATACTATGACTCCTGAAGCGTACCGAGCTAAAGCGCAAAAAGTACAAGGAAACCCCTCTCTGGGGATGAAAATTCTAGGTGGTTTGATGATGGCTCTAGGAGCCATTGTAGCCGCTGCGTGTATTGCTTTAGCAGCCATCACAGGGATTGTATTATCGGGTGAAGGCGTTTCGGGAGCAGGGGTATTAGCGGCTGGGATTGGTATTTTCTCAGGAGGAATGCGTGCTGGCTTATCTAAAGCAATGAATGAGCTCGCGGATAACGCTAAAGAAAATATACCCACAGTAAACTAAGAAATAAAAACTGGAGGTTATTAAGAGTCTTTTACACAATCCTAAAGTAAAGATTATCATTGATGATGGTCGTCAGGTCACTCTGAACAACAACTTGATCTAATTGTCATGAATATTACGTGGCATTGGCGTGAATATACGAGCTACTTATTATCGGTGGAATTTCTAAAAACAGCTCGTTCAGCACTAAAACCTCAAGGTATATTCATGGTGAAAAAAATCAGTGTGGCTTAATAACTACTGTTATAGTATGACTTGGTATGATGAATTTATATGGAGTAAATGAAAAAGAATTATTCTTGATTAATCAGGACTATTCATTATAAGCGTTCAAAAATAGTTCTGGTATTAAAGCCAAATAGACGTTCATGCATTCTATAAGCATATTCATCGGTCATATTAGCTAAATAGTCACAGACAACGCGGAAAGCCTCTGTTTCATCCTGTGCTTGTTTAAATAGTGTTCGGTTTTTATTATCTAATAAACTTCCAGGATTAGAACTAATTGCATCAAATAACCTTAATACTACAGTTTGGCCTCCGTATTCAAAAGTACGAGCTTCTTGCGAGTCGATAACATTTTGATAAATACACTCCATTAAATAGTTTAAAAGAATAGCGGCTTCGGGAATGAGATCTATATTATATTTCAGCAAATTATTATCAAAGGCTTCATTAGTTGTAATAATGTGTGTGGAAGTAATAAAATAATTAACCATCTCACCAATTGCTTGTTTACGTAAACAGAGTTCTTGTGAAAACAAAGAGTCGAGTAGACGATCTTGATGATTAGCTAATAAAGTATTGCCTAAGAGCTGTCTAAAATGTGAGGTATCTAACTGAGAACGATTAATTAAGCGTAAATGCACTGCATCTTCTAAATCATGTACCCCATAAGCAATATCATCAGCGATATTCATAATTGAACAATCAAAACTACGATAAGCGGATTTTCCTGCTTGTGTGTCTTTAGCTTGTTTTGCCAGAGACTGGAATAATGTGCGGTCTTCCTCAGTAAAAGGTGATAGTAGCCAATCAATTTCAGCTTGTTCACAATCAAAATATGCTTTAGGTGGTAACCAATCATTCACTTTAATCGTTTTATGAATTGATTCATGAATTTGAGGTCGTGTAGGCGCTATAACCATAGACCTGGCTACTGGGTACTTTAGAATACCTAATAATGCCCTTCGAGTTAAATCTAAACCATAAGCTCCGTAGCTGTTTTCTACTTTAGTTAATAATCTTAAAGTTTGCCCATTACCTTCAAAGCCTCCGTAATCACGCATCATGTAATTTAAGGCTACTTCGCCCCCATGACCAAAGGGAGGATGACCAATATCATGCAGCAAACAAATAACACTAACTAAATCATCATTAGGTAGTAGATTTGCAAGTAAAGGTTGTTTGTTTTGATTAGTAATTAAATTACGAACAATACTTCGCCCTATAGAATCCACTTCTAAAGAATGAGTTAAGCGAGTACGGTGAAAATCACCTTGATCAGTGCCCAAAATTTGTGTTTTTCTTTGCAGTCTTCGAAATGAAGGGCAATGAATAACACGTGTACGATCTCGCTCATAAGGATCCCGATGATCTTGAGCACCTCTTTGATTGGTTTGACCTGAGCGTCTATGAGTCCACATAAATAATCTAAATAAAAAAATCGATACGGTACTTTATGCCATAGTAGAAAGGTAAACAACATAAGTTTGTAAAGTTTCCTATAATAAAATTAACAATAAAAATTATAAGAAAGGGGAAGATGATGAACTACAAATGGAAATGCATCCTATTAGGACTGTCTGCAATAAGTTTATGTTCTTGTATGGTCGATGATAATGAAGGTTATAGCCCTAATTATCAAACCTATACTTATGATAATAGTCAGCTCTACCCTCAAGTAAATTACGGCTCTGCAGATGCCGGATATCGATATTCAGCCAGTGATCAAGTCGTTACTGTTCCTGATTCTTATCATGTGGGTGAATATCATTCTCCTGTTTCTTTTAAAGATCGCGATAAGACTTGGGTAAGTGGTCAAAATCCTCAAGCTTATACCATTGAAATAGCCGAAGGTTATAAAGCCGCGCAAGTAGCACAAAAACTTTATAAAACACCTAAGAATGATCGAATGGCACAGGTAAAATCTCAAACGAACGGTAAAGCTTATTATAAAGGGGTGTACGGTAGCTATCCTGATGCAATTTCTGCGCAAAAAGCCTTAGAGGCACTTCCAGATGATGTTAAACAAGGGGCGAGTGTAAAAAACTGGGGGGCGGTACAACAGAATTTGGATTAAAAGAACATAGCATTTACTACTTGTTGATTAAGGCTTAGCTAAGTGTTGTACCAGTCATGAGATGTTGGAAATGGCTCCCCGGTTGCAAGCAACCGGGCCACTATTCTTTTCAACTCATTAAGATGCACTTAAGATAATCATTAACTGTGCAATACCCGGAGTAACTGTTTTATTTACATCAAACTGTTTAATATTAATAGTGTATTTATTATTAAATTTAGCCAACCATTCGATGAATAAATTAAAAGGGACTTGATCAAAATTAAGTTGTATTTCACCAGAACTGGTTTGTTGTAATTGATAAGGAAACTTTAATGTAGGATTATTTTTCAATTGAGTGGAAAGCAAGGTGAGCAACTGACCATTATCTACGCTTTTTTTAACTGATGTGGTAGTTTTTAGCTGGTTTACTTTCTTCATCCATTGCAGCGTTTCTGTTTTTTCAATCAATTGGTTTTGTCGTTCCTTTACTTTCGTAGCTAATGGAGAATATAAGAAAAAATAATAGGCATAAACAAAAACACAAAGTCCTGCTCCAAACACCATCCATTTTTCACGCTCATTGAGGCCACTTAAATATGATTTCATGATAACTCCAAGGTAGCAATAACGTGCTGATCATGGGTTGATGCTTGTGTTTGATTTACCTTAAGCTGCGCTTGTTTTAAATTATTTTCAAGTTTTTGTAAATTAATAAAATCAGGACTGACCACAGTAACGGCTAAAGTTTTGTTTTGATAACGCAGTTGTTCGATGCTAATGGAGCTGTTTTTCAGGGTTTTAGCAAACTCGTTAATTAAAAACCAAAATCGGATCTGGTTTTCTTCTTGGTTTGTTTTTAATAATTGACTAATACGGAACCGAGGACTAATCACCTGTTTGGCTTCGGGAAAAAATTGACGATAAATTACTTCAATTTGTTGATCTAGTTCTGCCGTTTTTTTATTGAAGGAATGAAGCATCACTGCATTGACTACTAACATAGAGACTAACCAGACAGCACAAGTGACTGCCGCTAAAGTATAGCCTTTTTTAATCCAATCTGATGCAGTGCCATGTTGCATCGTTCCCTGAGATAAATTTAAAGGTTTTGATTTTAATAGTTTTCGGGCAATCCAAGTGTAAGAGAGCTCTTCATTTTTTTCTTCATCAGGATTCGTAATTAATTGGCTGTCTTGAAATAAGAGGGGGTGAGCTAGTGGATGATGCTTCAGATAACTAAGTGCTAATGAGTCTGATAGAGCCCCTTTAAAATCCTCTTGGTTAACCAGTAAGTGAACACCACTAACACAGAGCTCTCCCTCATCTAAAGCAAAGCAATCGCTGGTAATGGTTTCAAAATCAATCTTATTGACATCCATATGTTGCATTAAATACTGGATTCTTTGCTTGGCTATAACCAGAATTAAATACTGATTATTTTTATAGTGTTGCTTATCAAAGGCGAAATGAAGCTCTTCTACTGGTTGTGCTAATTTATCTTCTAAGGCGTAGGGAATAGCCAATCTGGCTTTGCGTTCGGATAGCCAAGGTAATTCTAAACTCATCAGAGTTATATTAGACGAGGACTCAACAAGAATAGTATTGCTGGTTTCTTGTAATTGTTTAATTTCTTTAAAAGTAAGTTGGGTTGGCGGCGTCTTAAGTATACCCTCGGCACTAAGTTTTAAGCACAGGCAGCCGGTATCATTCAGATATTCAGTAAAGAGAAAACATGTATCCATGAGTCAAACTCTATTTTAATTACTGTTCTCAAGCACTACTAGTACTGAATCCTTGGTTGCTTGAGAACATGAAGTAAGAGGTACTATACATAAGCCCTATGTTTTTTAGTATTCCTTTCTATCCATTGCTGTTTTAACTGTTGGGATAATAAATAGACTACTAAAGCATATTGCGGGCTTGAATTATAACGCGTAATAACAAAAAAGTTAGGGTAGGCTAACCAATATTCTTTCCCTTGGGCTGTCGTTAATTCAATCACTCCGGCACGTGGAGGATGATTATGGGCGGCAGTAATTGGTTTTACCCCTGAGGCAAGCAATTGGCCATAACTGTAATTAGCTCTTCTAGGATTAAGATAGATAGGTTTAGAGTTAAGCTTGGCACTAACACGTGCAGTTTGTGCTACACCTTCATTCGTTTTCCAACCGTGGCGATGAAAATAATTGGCAATACTCGCAATAGAATCATCATTATTTGTTACGAGATCCCTATGTCCTTTATTTTTGTAATCGATAGCAAAAATACGGTAGTTACTGGGCATAAATTGTGGTTTACCCATTGCGCCAGCATAAGAGCCTTTATAATAAGTTGCAGGCACTTTATGTTCACGGCAAAGAAGTAAATATTCTTTTAATTCACTGGTGAAAAAAGGAGCGCGTTTAGGATAATTAAAAGCTAAAGTTGCTAAGGCATCTAAAACTCGGTTTTCACCTTGGCGTTCACCATATAAAGTTTCTACACCTAAAATAGCTACAATAATTTCTGGTGGCACTCCGTATCTTTTAGATACCTTGTCTAAGGTCTTCTGGTTAGCTGTCCAAAAATCTAATCCACTTTTTACTCGTTGAGAAGTGAGAAATAAATCTTTATAAACATCCCAGTTTTTCTTTTCATAGGGTTTTTCCATCGATTCTATGATTTTTGGCTGCAAATGAACTTGGTTCATGGTCGCTGTGAGTTCCTTTGCATTAAAATGGTATTTATTTACCATTTGCTTCATAAATGCTTGAACGTCTTTGCGTTGAGTGAACGTGGTGTCAGAATAACAAGACAGAGAAAATGAGAATAATAAAGTAAAAGCGAGCCAGATTATTCGTCGCATGACACATCCTAATGTTAAAAGCAAAGGAACGATTTTATTGAAAACGCTGATGATTAGCAAATTTTCTTTACATAATGAGCCAATTAGTTCACAAAAACAACAGAATTTTCAATACTACTTTCTGCCAGAAAACATTTAAGATAGAATCGCTTTATTTAAATAAGGCTAACTTAAGGTGAGTGATTTAAAACGCATTCGTAATTTTTCAATTATTGCCCATATTGATCATGGTAAATCAACTTTAGCAGATCGCTTTATTCAAATTTGTGGTGGGTTAACAGAACGAGAAATGAGTGCACAAGTTCTAGATTCCATGGATATTGAGCGTGAACGTGGTATTACCATTAAGGCCCAATGTGTTTCCCTAAATTATACAGCACAAAATGGCAAAACCTATTTGCTTAATTTTATTGATACCCCCGGGCATGTCGATTTTAGTTATGAAGTATCTCGTTCTTTAGCGGCTTGTGAAGGGGCTATCTTAGTAGTTGATGCTGCGCAGGGTGTTGAAGCGCAAACAGTAGCCGTGTGTTATACCGCTATTGATCAAGCACTTACTGTATTACCCGTATTAAATAAAATTGATTTACCACAGGCTGAGCCCGAACGAGTTATTGCTGAAATAGAAGATATTATTGGTCTAGATGCTCATGATGCCATTCATGTGAGTGCAAAAAGTGGCCTGGGAGTTAATGATGTTTTAGAGGCTTTAGTCGCTCGTATTCCTTCTCCAGAGGGCGATGTTCATAAGCCACTGCAAGCGCTTATTATCGATTCATGGTTTGATAGTTATTTAGGGGTGGTTTCCTTAGTACGTATTGTTAATGGAGCCATTCGTAAAGGCGATAAGATGCGTATTATGTCTACGGGCAGGGTCTATGAAGTGGATCAAGTCGGTATTTTTACTCCCAAACGCACTAAACTAGATGCATTGCATGCTGGTGAAGTAGGTTATGTAGTAGCTGGAATTAAAGAAATTCAAGGTGCACCTGTTGGCGATACCTTAACCTTAGATAAACATCCTGCAGATAAGGCATTACCAGGATTTCAAAAGGTAAAGCCTCAGGTTTATGCCGGTCTATTTCCTATTAGTGCTGATGATTTTGAAGCTTTTAGAGAGGCTTTGGCTAAGTTAAGTTTAAATGACGCTTCCTTATTTTATGAACCTGAATCATCTGAAGCCTTAGGCTTTGGTTTCCGTTGCGGCTTTTTGGGTATGTTGCACATGGAAATCGTACAGGAGCGTTTAGAACGAGAATATAATTTAGACCTAATTTCTACGGCACCTACAGTGGTTTATCAGATTATTACTAATAAAGGAGACACTTTATTAATCGATAATCCTTCTCATTTACCTCCTTCCCCACAAATTAAAGAAATGTTTGAGCCTATTGTGCGTGCCAATATTTTAGTGCCACAGGATTATTTAGGGGCAATTATAACCTTGTGTGTTGATCGTCGAGGCACTCAGGTTAATATGACTTATAGTGGTCGCCAGGTTTCTATCACTTATGATATTCCTATGAGTGAAGTTGTGTCTGACTTTTTTGATAGATTAAAATCGGTAAGTCGTGGATATGCTTCTTTAGATTATAACTTTTTACGTTTCCAGGAAGCTGACTTAGTTAAGATGGATATTTTAATTAATAACGAAAAAGTTGATGCTTTGGCTGTAATTGTACATCGCTCATCATCACATAGTCGGGGTAAAGTGGTTGCGGAAAAAATGAAAGAGCTTATTCCTAGACAAATGTTTGATGTAGCCATTCAAGCAGCAATAGGTAGTCATATTATTGCACGGCAAACAGTCAAAGCCTTACGTAAAAACGTCATCGCGAAATGTTATGGTGGCGATGTAAGTCGGAAGCGTAAGTTATTAGACAAACAAAAAGCAGGTAAAAAACGAATGAAACAAGTAGGGCATGTGGAAATACCACAAGAAGCGTTTATGGCTGTTTTTCAGAGTGATAAAAAATAATTAAAGTTTGAAGTCATTAAGTTAAACGTCAGTTTCAGATAAGGAACTGATACAAATAAAGGTAGGTTGGGTCTTAGGCCCATAGACGTCGAGCTAAAGTGTTTTATAATAAAATTAATTTCACTTTGGCAAAAAACATGTCAGCAGGCGAGGATCCATTTCTGAATTTGTATGGCGCCAAATCATGGATGGATTCCCGCCTTCGCGGGAATGACAATACTTAGCTTGACGGCTATGGGTCCTAGACCCTATATAATTATTCTTATCCGAAACTGGCGTTAACTTAATGAATAGATGTAGATTGGGTCTTAGGTCCATAGCCGTCGAGCAAAAGTGTTTTATAGTAAAATTAATTTCACTTTGGCAAAAAACATGTCATCCCCGCGCAGGCAGGGATCCATTTCTGAATTAGTATGGCATCATGGATGGACTCACGCCTTCGCGGGAATGACAATCCTTAGCTTGGCGGCTATGGGCACTAGATCCTATATAATTATTCTTATCCGAAACTGGCGTTAACTTAATGGTAGTTAGGTAAGAATATAAAAACGAGCTAGCTCTTCCTGAATGCTTTAAATGTGCTAATTAATCAACAATAATGGATGTATTTTTTAGGAACTAAACTATGAATTTTGCTTTAATATTAGTTATTTTGTCCTTTGTTAGTGGGGTGATTTATCTTTTAGATGTCTTGTTTTGGGCAAAAAAACGTAATGCACAACAAAAGCCTAACAAGGTAATTGAGTATTCACGCTCCTTTTTTCCTGTTTTTTTAATCGTGTTATTATTGCGCTCTTTTTTAGTTGAGCCTTTTAGAATTCCTTCTGGTTCACTAGAGCCCACCTTGTTGGTAGGCGATTTTGTAGCCGTCAACAAATTTTCCTATGGATTAAGATTACCTGTAATTGAAAAGAAAATTATTCCTATTGCTAATCCTAAGACCGGCCAAATAGCAGTTTTTCGCTGGCCACCAGAGCCAAGTTATGATTATATCAAACGGGTTATTGGAACGCCTGGTGATAAAATTTCTTATCATAATAAAGTGTTAATTGTTAATGGTAAGGAAGCGAAACAGACCTTTGTGGAATATACTATGGATGAGAGTTCTGGTAGACCCGTTGCCAAATATAAAGAGGATTTGAATGGTGTCATCCACGAGATATTTCTTCGACCTGACCTCCCTGCAGTTGATTTTGACGTAGTTGTACCTGCAGCTAACTATTTTATGATGGGTGATAATAGAGATGATAGCGCGGACAGCCGTTTTTGGGGCTTTGTTCCTGATAGCTATCTAAGAGGAAAAGCTTTTTTAGTTTGGATGAGTTGGAATGGTAAAACTGATAATTTACGATGGTCTAAAATTGGTAGCCTAATTCATTAAGGAACAGCGCAATGCAGAAACAACAAGGAATGACTGTAATAGGGATGTTATTGACAATGGCAGTAGTGGTATTAGCTGCAATAGTCGTAATGCGTATAGTGCCTGTAGTAATTCAACATTATTCGATTGTAACCTCAATTAAATCCTTGGCTCAGACCCCTGCTTCAAGTCTAACAGGAGATCCTGCTACGGATGTTGAGATTCTACATAATAGTTTATCTAAACGATTAGATATTAATGGTCTGGATGATTTAAAACCAGGGGAGTTAGTGATTAGTCCTGATGGGGCTAATAAATTTAAAATTCATCTAAAATATAATGTAACCCGTCCTTTAATGTATAATGTGAGCTTATTGTTTAGTTTTGATAGAACTATAGAGGTAGAAGTCGGCAGTGAAAAGTGATTTAGAACAATTATGTAGACGCCTGAATTATCAATTTCAAAATAAAAAATTGTTAAAGCAGGCGCTGACCCATTGTAGTGTAGGTAGTGAAAACTATGAGCGCTTCGAGTTTTTGGGTGATTCAATTTTAAGTTTCGTTATTGCTAATGAACTTTTTAATAAATTCCCTTCCCTTTCAGAGGGAGAGCTTAGCAGATTACGTTCTTTCCTAGTAAAAGGGGAAATGTTAGCAGAAATTGCTAGAGAGCTGGATTTAGGAAACTTTCTCTTTTTAGGTCAAGGCGAATTAAAAAGTGGAGGTTTTCGTCGTGCTTCCATTTTAGCCGATTCTTTAGAGGCTGTATTTGCTGCTGTTTTTTTTGATGGTGGTGTGGTAGTGGCGCAAACGGTGATTTTAAATCTATTCCGTTCAAGACTTGATTCGGCTGACTTAAGTTATTGTTTAAAAGATGCTAAAACTCAATTACAAGAATTCTTACAAGCAGAAAAATATGCTTTGCCAGAATACACCTTAACTAAAGTTGAAGGTGATGAACACGATCAAATTTTTTATATAAGCTGTACTGTCCCTGGTATTGCTCAGGTATCTTATGGTGAAGGTCCCAATCGTAGAAAAGCAGAACAATTAGCTGCTAAGTCTTTATTAGCGCAATTACAACGTCCTTAATTATTTATCAATACTCAACGCTCTTTTTATTAAAAATGTATTTTTTGGTATTTCATACCAGAAATGAGCTAATTAAATTTATATATTTCAAATAATGAACACAGATAGTATAATTGGTACTATCTTGGCAAATTATTTTCTAAATAATCCAACTTATATCTATTAGGAGTATTAAATGCCAGCTCCATTCACTCTAGAGGATTCAGGGGGTAACAATTATGTAGATGCTGTTACTCGTAAAATAAATGAACAGGGAAGAGTGTTTTATGAGGTGAAAGGAAGAAATACTACAGCACAACAACGGCTAGTACGGTTTTATGATAAAAATATTGTAAAATCTTATGTAGTACAAGATGGGGCAGAGCTGGAGATAAGTGCGCCTGGGCGTGTACATAAGCAAATGCAAGATCATTTAACAGAATTACTTAATCATTTTGAACTTCCCTCCACTTTAAATTTTGTATCGCCTTACACTATTCACGACTCAAACGGTAATAATTACGTTGATTCCGTCACCAGAGCAATCGATGAAAATGGCGCAGTTTATTATGAGGTGAGAGGTAGAAATAAGAATAATGAAGAAAGAATAATCCATCTTTATGATAACAAGGTAGTGAAATCCTATGTTGTAACTGATGGGATAAAAAAACCATCCGATAAAATGGGACAGGTGCATCAGCAAATGCATGAGAAAATGAACGAAATCCTTAAGTATTTTTCAATAAATAGACCATTAAACTTTATAAATCCCTCTCTAAAACCAGAAGTGCTAATTCCTAAAAAACCACCTGCTATTATTCCTTCTGCAACAAATGAAGAACTGCCTACGCGTGAATTTTTTATAGCAGCTGCTCAAAGAGCAATAGAATTGGGTGATAGAGTTTTCTCAAAGCAAACGGGAGTTCACTTTACTCGTGGCGCATTACTAGGTGCAGGATCTGATTTTTATGATGAGGGTAATTCAACCCGATTAAATTTATTTCATGAATTGGTTGATGGATCAAAAGATGGTTATTATCCCTTTGCTGCAACCACCGCTTATGGTTTGTCTTTATTAACCTACATCGCCAGTCACTATGATAAATTAGATAAAGCAGAATTAAAGCGACTTTATACAATTTATAAAGCCGTAGCGGGTGATATTCCTACTTTAGGACTAGAGCCTTCATCGCCAGAATATCGCTTGGCTCTTGCACAAGGTCTTAAAGCAGAAGTCAATGAAATTACAGCTTTACGTGAACGCTTAAGCTATGGCCACTCAGTAGATGCTCCTCTAGCTCAATACAGGAGTGAATTAGTTGCAGGAAATCCTTCTGGTCGTCCTGTTATTGATAAACAAACCAGTTTTACTGCTACTTCGACTGTAGATAGTTCATTAACACGTTCTATTCCTGGCTTTTTTCCTATATCCCCAACTTCTGGCACTACGGATCAAATTGTACTACAAGCCGGAGGATGCCGAACTCATAGCGCTATTGTGAGCATATGGAAAGAAGGCGTGGATAAAGAGGGCGACCCTGTTATTCCAGGAGATGGAAAAACAATAGAGCGCTACCGAGTCTATAGAACGGTATGTAATGCTGGGTTTGGTACTACGTACAATGTAAGAACCAATCCTCCTGCCTTATATCACGAAATTTTTTCACCTAAAGCCGATGGACAAACTTATTCTGTATGTACTCAAGAGGTCTTATTACCTATTGGCCTTCCATACAGTGATGAAGCGATGCAAAGACAAATTGGGAAATTAATTGATGCAGAGCGTTCTTTGCTGTTATTTCATGATCTTCCTGGTACAAAAGGCCCTAACAATGAAGTAGGAACTTTAGATCTAGTTAAACAAGCCCAATGGCGTGAATTAAATCAAAGCATTCGTCTTGGACCTGTAGAAACTACTCATTCTGTACTTAGTCCACCTCAAGTAACAGGTAATTGTACAGTGCGCTCTATAGAAGAGTATTTACGTTGGGAATTAATTAGAAAAGGGGTCTCACAACATGATGCCGAAGCTATTTTAGACAAACACTGGGGGTTTGCTACCACAAATGATTCCGCTTCGATTACCACACAATTAAGCCAGTTGTCTGCTCAGCTTAAATCAGGTAAAAAGGGCGAAGAACCCACTCTTCTTTCTGAAATGAATATAGTCAAAGCAAAATCATTTTTTGAAAACCCGATTACTCCTGCTTTTCCTAAATACAGCCCTGATAAAGCAACACCTTCCGAGACAGCCTCACTCGTACAAAAAATTCGCTCGGGCAAGAAAAGTTGTCCGAAACCCACAATGATCTCTATTGATGATTTATTAGCGCAAGTATCATTAACCCCCCAGGATAAAGCACAAACAGGCATGGGATTATATCTATTACAGGGTTGTGATGCGCGTACTGTTCCAGCTTTTGCATGCATGCAAGGATCAGTGCGACAAGTGGCTTCGCAATTTAATAATGGTGAATCGAAAGGTCGTTATGAAACACAGCCTGATAATTTTAAAACGGATCCTACTCAGGGACCCGCAGAGCAGAGAACGGCGGGCGGAGCGGCTCTTGCTCGTTATGCTCATAACAAAAATAGTGATTGCTTTGCTCCCATATTAGCTGACCCAGGACTAAAGACTGAATTTAATACTTTATTTGATTATCAATATGGTTATTTAACTCCTAAAGAAGGGCAAGAGAAAAAAGGTTTAGATTTTTTAAAAAAACATATTAATCAAATTGTTTTAAATGTAGAGCGTGTACCAATTGATGGTGTAGCAGGCCAAACAGCAATACAAGTGCTTAACTCCGGACTGGCTTTAGGAGGGTATGATTTATATCATCGAACTCCAGAAGCAACCGGTTATTTAAAAGAAATGACGGAGTTGGTACTGAGTGCTCAGTATAAAGCAGTATCAGCAATTGCCATTTTAGAAGCACAAAAAAATCCAGAAAAACGTATTCCAGTTTCTTTTACTATGGTCGGTGGGGGTGCTTTTGGTAATGATAAAGTTGCTATCGCTAAATCAGTATCCCAAGCAATTAAACTTATAAAAGAATCGGGTGTAAATAATATTGATATTTGTTTATCTATATATCAGGCTTCAGAAATTGCAGCGTATAAAAAAATAGCAGCACAGGGCGCAGAGTTTTCAGAACTTAAAGAGCTTCTTAATCAAAAACCAATAACACAGGCGCAGTTACACAGCATACAAAGTTTACACGTTCTGCCTAATAGCCTTATGCCTATAGAAACAGAGCTTGAAGTACCATCTCTAGTTGCAGCTGAGGAGGAGTTGGCTCCTACTGCAGAAGTTAAAAAATATGCGAATAAAGAGATAGTAAAAGCGATGCAAGCAGCAATTGCTGCCTTAAGTACAAAATCGCATCTTTCCACTGATGGTAGGCAACAAAAAAAAGATGTTTTAGCTAATTTATTGCTGGCGTATCAAGAATCCAGTACCTCTGAGAATGCAAATAAGGCTCTTTTAAAATTCCTTATTACTGCCTCCAAGCAGAGAGAAAGTAATTGGTGTTCTTTATTTACGAGTAAATTTGGAGAAACTGCATCAGCGAAAGTGTTTTTTGAGCATGTACACACTGAGGAATTAAAAAGTATGGTGTTAAAAGCCACGAAAATAGCACCAGCAGGAACGCAAATTGATTTCAAGGAATTTGCAAAAAGCCTGCGTGATAAATATGAACATTCAGAACAAGATGATGAGAGAAGCCATAGACTATAAAGCAAAGTCAAGACTTACACAGAACCCCCAATCTCTTCGTTAAAAGAAGTTTTTAATTCAGTCATTTAGTATATCTAAACTCCTTCATTAAAAACTTCTTTTGCCTCGACCTTGGGGTTCTGTGTAAGTCTTGATGTTTTCACTCGAAGCTTGTTGAAAGCTCCAGCCACTCTTCTTCAACTTGTTGAAGAGTATGGTGAGCTTCCGCTCGTTTGCTAAGGAACTCATCTAATTTTGTTTTTTTACTACCGTCTTCATATAAACTGCTATCATTGAGCTTATGATCTAATTCTTCTAGTTGTTTTTGATAGTGTTCCATCAACTGCTCTAATTTTTTTAATTTATTTTGCGCTGCTTTTTTCTCTTTATAGCCAGTGTTTATAGATGAGGTGGTCGTTTCCTTTACCCCATCTTTAGTTTGTAACCAGGAATAATAATCATCGAGATCCCCTGCAAAAGGCTGTACCTTTTTTTGGTACACTAAATAAAAATCATCAACCGAAGTTTTTAGCAGATGGCGATCGTGGGAAATAAGAATTAAGGCACCTTCATAACTTTGCAGAGCAAGTTCAATCGCAGAGCGCATGCCTAAGTCTAAATGGTTAGTCGGTTCATCTAATAATAGGAGATTAGGTTTTTGCCACACTAACTTTGCTAAAGCCAAACGTGCCTTTTCTCCTCCAGAAAAATGATGGATGGGCTGCACAGCCATGTCACCAACGAAGTTAAAACCACCTAAAAAATCACGAATCGTTTGTTCACGAACTTCAGGGGATAAGGTTTGAATTGTGGCTACTGGACTTAACTTGCAATCCAATTGTTCTAATTGATGTTGGGCATAATAGCCAATTTTTAAATGGGGAGAGCGATGGATAGTCCCATTAAGCAGCTCTAAAGAACCAGTTAGCGTTTTAATTAAAGTCGATTTTCCTTCTCCATTAGGCCCTAATAAAGCAATTCTATCGCCTGGGTTAAGGGATAGGTTAATTCTTTTTAAAGTAGGGGGCTGATTTGGATAGCCTGCATCGACTAAATTACATTGTATTAAGGGGTTCCCTGCACGAGGACAATCAAAAAACTCAAAAGAAAAGGGAGAGTCTACTTGTGCCGCAGCAATAATTTCCATTTTTTCAATGGCCTTAACTCTGCTTTGTGCTTGTTTTGCTTTAGTCGCTTTTGCTTTAAAACGATTAACAAAGGCCATCATATGAGTAATTTTCGTCTGTTGTTTCTCATGCATGATTTGTTGCAAAGCTAATTGTTGTGCATGAATGATTTCATAACTGGAGTAATTGCCGGTATATAAATCTAATTGCTTATTTTCGATATGAACTATATGAGTAACAAAGGCATCAAGGAACTCTCTGTCATGAGAAATCAAGATAATAGTACTTGGACTTTGTTTTAGAAAACGCTCCAACCAAAATATGGCTTCCATATCTAAGTGGTTGGTTGGTTCGTCCAGTAAGAGTAATTGTGCAGGTTTCATTAAACAACGAGCGAGACTTAAACGCATTCGCCAGCCACCGGAAAAGCTATTTACTTTTTCTTGTTGTTCTGGCCCGGCAAAACCAAGACCAGACATGATAGTTGCTGCTTGCGCGGGTTTACTATAACCACCTGTTTGATTTAATAACTCATGACATAATAATACTTCTTCATCATTACCCGTTTTTTCCGCTTGTTCTAAGCGCTCTAGTAATTTAATGTACTCTTCATCGCCACTGAGAACAAAATCCAGTGCCTTCTCATCGCTATCGGGTAGTTGTTGGGAAAGATGGCTAATCGCTAATTGCGGATTTATTAAAAACTCTCCTGCATCGGCGTGCATTTTGCCTAAGAGAAAATCAAATAAAGTCGATTTACCACAGCCATTATGGCCTATGAGTCCTATTTTTTGTTTTTCATAAAGACTAACACTGGCTTTATCAAGAAGGATTTTATTACCTCGAGATAGGGTAATTTGACGCAAGGTAAGCATAGAGGAATTATTAAAGTAAAAATGTATTTTATCATCATTTCCCCCCAACCTGCACTCAAATCTGACTTTTCACCAAGATTTATGAGCTAAGAAGATTAGTACGAAGAATAACCTCTTAGTCTTTTAGGTACATAATTTCTAGTAATTCTTAAAAGAACTAGTCTAATTAATTCAATCTAGACTCCTTCAATTTAATAAGATACTTTTGCGCCGTCATAAGGAAATGATAGTAATTACTACAGAGTTAGTGTGAATTTTAAACCCCAAACAAAAAGCGCTTTTGTTTAAGAAAATAAAAAATCTTAACTAAGCTAAGACCTAAGGTAATTAATAGGAATTACTTTAGGTCTTTTCGGTCTTGCTTATTGTTTTTTTCCACGCTGATTGATACCGCGCTTGTTTTTCAATATCAATATAACGATCAGTTGTTGCACTAGAGCTATGGCCAGCATCATCACGAACATGTTCTCTGGGTCTTATTTTCACATCTTCCGAAATTCCAGTATGTCGTAACCAATGCACTGTAGCTGCGGCAAGCGAATCGGCTTCTTCGCTCAATCCTTTTATACGTAATTGCTCCTCCGCTAAATCAAAGCAACCTTGCACAATACGGCGAATAGGGGCTGTATCACTCATGGGGCCATTGCCGCGAATTTTAGGAATAAGGGGCGAATTATCTCCAGGGGAGGGATGAGCTGTTAGCCCTAAAAAAAGACGCCAGCGCGTTAAACTATCTAACATCGCTTCACTTACGGCGACTTGCCGTTCTTTATTTCCTTTGCCAACCGTTGTGAACCACCAATGACCATTACTGTCTTTGGCAAAATCATTCATACTAGGCATCCAGCGCTCGCTAGCAGCTAATTCAGAAATACGCAGATACATACCAAATAATAAACTTAAAATAAAACGAGTACGCTCATGTTTTTCTGGCGATTCTGCTGCTAAGGCTTCGGCAGCGTTGACTACTGTTTCCCATTGCACAAGGCTTAAACGGCGAACCGGAGCATTTTGTTGTCTTTTGCGAATAAACTTACTTTTCTGCCTAATTAAGGCTATTGGATTGGAGACTACATATTCTTCCGCAATAAGAAAGTTGAAAAAAGTGCTTAAAATAGCAAAAATCTCTTGAATAGCTCCTTGCGATAATTCAAATTGCTCCACTGTGGCTTGTTGCCCATTTTTCGTTGCTGTTTTACTTAGAGTTACTACAAAAGGACGCCATTCTTCATTGGGTACTCGTCTACCGTCTTTTTCTATAAAACGAGGTACTTTTTTTAAACTAATCCAGGTTTTTGGTGGATTTTGACAAAAATAAAGGTATTGCTCGATTTCTTCACGTTTCAAATGTTCTAAGGTGGTGTTTTTTATTAACCAAGTCCATTGCAATAAACGCTCAGCTTCGCGTCGATAACTATTAAATGTTCCCTGACTGCCCGTGTAACTTTTTAAGAAATTTAAACTGTAGTTGAAATCATTTTGCACCTCGGCTTTTGGCAGTACTACATGCTCATGATTTTTATGTAAATAGTTTAAGTTATCAAAAAGGGGTAAGAGTTTATATTTCATAACAACCGTGTGCTGGCTTTGAATAATTTAATGCTAACGGAAAATGAAGAATTAATATACTGCCAATTTTCTGATCACAAAAGATAAAAACTGTGGTATTATGACGCAATTTTGTCATATGTCTTACTTAGAAGCTTTTATTCTAAATGTATATGGGGAGAAAAATAGTGGGTAAATTCTTAAACTCGTTGAATCAACGCATCGAGATCACTGATAAAGCAAATTATCATCGCGAGCAGTATCAATCTTATATGACCGGTCCAGAATGGCGAAATGTTGAAATGGCCGACGAATACGCTCAATTTATCAAAGAGGGAAATTCAATTTTTCAATTTCCTTATTTTCGACAAATTTTAGACTTGTGGAAAGTAATAGCTAACTCTTATTCACAATCTAGAAAATACAATAGCATCTGGCAAATTATCACTTCTGAATACATGGTAATGGATTTGTTTGTAGGCTTTTTTACCACCATCGCTGCGAGCCATGGAGAGCCGAAGGCGCGGGCGAGTAGTCCCTGGTAGCCTTAGGGCCGGATGTTTTTCCGCAGGGAAAATATAAGGCCATACGAAAAGGCGTCAGTCATTGGGGAGCGTAGATTTTGAGGCCCGAAGGGGG
>CANJQE010000041.1 GCA_947476305.1 Legionellaceae bacterium | reverse complement strand
TTGAATAGTATAGAAATCTCTGTTTTATTTAACCTCCCTTCTTTATACGTCGCAATTACGCGATCCCTCAAGTCCAAACTATATGCTTTCATAAATAAAACGTTAAAAAGCAATTATCATACAGGTAAATATACCGGTTTAGCTATATTAACCTCTTGGGGCCAAACAAGTTATTATGAACTGGTGCATCGAAGCTGTGTTATTTTATTGTCTCTCTGTCAAGATGACTCTTTAAGAACAAGAGTACTGAAAGCAGAAGTTGAATCACGAGTAGAGGCCGAAATACACCAGCTTTTACAGAGCCCTTCTTTATTTGCAAATACCGTAAAGTGGTGCAAACGAATTTGGCATTATGGGTTTCAATGGGAAAAAAATAGGTCTCAATTACTCGCATTAAGTGATGAATCAGTGCTTCATTCTAATCTCCCAAGATTTTCAGCGGCCACAATCACTATTCTTAATGAGCAATCAGAGCAAAAGGGTATAAAACAAGCGCAGCCATTCATTAATTTATTGGCTGAAGTAGTACGTAGCACTGCTAATAGTACAGCCAAGGAATTGCTAGGAAAAACGAAACAAACCTTATTTGGGACCGTAGCACCTCCACCGGCACTTATTTTGGCAGAGCTTGCTAGTAAACCAGTTGGGGCACATGTATAATAGTTTAGGAGCCTAAATTCTATAGTTTTTGGTATAGAATCGTAACACTATCATAGTAACAAGTTCTTTCTAATATAACTTTAAACGATCTTCGTCTTGAGAAGATAGGGTTCTATTATCAATTTTCTATTGGAGAAAAAATGCGATTCTTTAGTTTGCTCTGTGCGGGATTAATCTCTTTTAATGTTTATGCGGAAGCGACACTACCTACAGGCTGTGAGGCTATTACAGTGCAAGGGGATTCAGTAACATTAAAAGCTAAGAAAGCTAAGGTAATCTTTATTCATAATCTGTCCAAAGCTGATTTATGGATCACCCACCCGGTGAGCGAACCAAGTGCTAGCGCGGGTTGGACAAGTCGTATCCAAGCAGATCATTGGTCAGCACTGGCTGTAGATAAACCCTCCTTTGTTATAACCTGTATTGAATCAAGACCTGGGCATGAACAACAAATTCCCTGTGAAAGTGCTATTGCCGTCTGCCAATGGAAAGGAGCAAAGATACCTGAATCTGGGCAAGGAACCTTCTGGGCTGGGGAAGATCTACCTTTAGCTGAGCTTACAGCAGCCATTGGGGGACGTGGTTTCGTTTTGCCATCCAGTAAATAGTCGCGATTATAGATAGTTTCCATGGGAAAAATTAACAGGGTAGGCTAACTTTCTTGCTACTAAGAAAAATAAGTGGTAGAACTGAATAAAATATATTGAGTGAATAAATAAATGGTGATAGGTGAGTAAAAAGTCAAAAGATCCTTTTTATAAAAGAGAAAGTGAAAAATACGCCGATCCAATTCCTAGTCGCGAGTTCATGATGGAAGTACTCAACGACTACGGTAAACCTATGTCGCGTAATAGGTTATTGGAGAAATTAAACATTGACGAAGAAAGCAGAAAGGAATCTTTAGGCTTTCGGTTGAAGGCCATGTTACGAGATGGCCAAATCATGCAAGATAGAAAAGGGCGTTTTTGTCTCTTACAAAAAATTAATTTACGTCGTGGTGCAGTACAAGGGCACCCTGATGGTTATGGTTTTTTTATACCCGATGAGGGTAGTCAAGACATGATGCTTTCTGCTAAAGAAATGAAAACGGTCATGCATGGTGATGTGGTATTAGCCTATCAAGCGGGAATGGATCGTAGAGGGCGCCCAGAGGGTAAAATTCATGAGGTATTAGAACATGCGAATGCAAGCGTCGTTGGTCGATTTTTTACTGATCATGGCGTAAATTTTGTCATCCCTGACAGTAAGCGTTTAACTCAAGATATTTCTATCCCTCAAGAATTTATTCAGGGGGCACAAAACGGGCAAATGGTTCTGGTTGAACTTATCGCCTTTCCAAATAAACATGCACAAGCCATTGGTAAAATAATGCATGTGCTAGGTGAGCACATGGCACCAGGTATGGAAATTCAGGTCGCCATCCATGCGCATGGAATACCCTTTGAATGGCCAAGCGATGTCCTCACTGAAGTGGCGAAAATTCCTCAGCAGGTTAATGAGTCACAGCTAATAGGACGTACAGATTTACGCTCTTTATCTTTTGTTACCATTGATGGAGAAGATGCCAAAGATTTTGATGATGCGGTTTATTGTTATCAAAAACCTAAAGGTGGTTTTCAATTATATGTTGCCATAGCTGATGTAAGTAATTATGTAGCTAAAGACTCTGCTTTAGATAAAGAAGCTATTCGACGAGGTAATTCAGTTTACTTTCCCGGTAAAGTAGTACCCATGTTACCGGAAGCCTTGTCAAATGGTTTATGCTCTCTTAATCCGCATGTAGACCGTTTGTGTATGGTTGCCGAATTGTCTATTAGCAAAGAAGGAAAAATAGCGCGCTCCCGTTTTTATCGCGCTGTAATTCATTCTCAGGCTCGTTTAACCTATAACCAAGTTGGTACTTGGTTAGCCGAGGGCAAGACGGATAAAGACCATCATAAATTATGGCCTACTATAGACGCTCTTTATACGTTGTATAAAGTACTGGTAACCACCCGCAAAGAACGTGGTGCAATGGATTTTGAGACGACAGAAACACGTATTGAATTTGATGAAAATAAAAAAATAAAATGTATTGTTCCGGTAATTCGTAATGATGCGCATAAGCTCATTGAAGAATGTATGCTGGCTGCGAATGTGGCTACAGCACGTTTTTTAGAAAAGGCTGAAATTCCCACTTTGTATCGTGTTCATGCCGCACCGGAAGAAGATAAAATTACGGCACTACGCCAATTTTTAGGTGAATTAGGTTTGCAGTTAGGGGGAGGGAAAAAACCAAGCCCGAAAGATTTTCAACGCACCATGAGTACTATTGGTGATAGGCCAGAAAAACACCTTATTGAAACGGTCATGTTACGTTCCTTAAAGCAAGCCCAATATATTGAAGCAAATGAAGGGCATTTTGGTCTTGCCTATTCTGCGTACACTCATTTTACTTCTCCCATTAGACGCTATCCTGATCTCTTAATTCATCGTGCAGTAGGTCATTTACTGGATAATAAACCGGTATATGAGTTTAGTTATAATCGTGATGATATGAGTCGTTTAGGTAAACATACGTCTATGACGGAGCGCCGTGCAGATGATGCAACTCGAGAGGTTGTGGCTTGGCTGAAATGTGAATACATGCAAGATAAATTAGGACAGGTCTTTACCGGACGTATTTCTGCGGTCACCAGTTTTGGCATCTTTGTGGAATTGGATGAAGTCTATGTGGAAGGTTTGGTGCATATTACCGCCTTAAAAAATGATTATTATAATTTTGAACCTGCTCAACACAGATTAGTAGGTGCTCGTGGTGGCAATGTCTATCATTTAGGCGATAAAATGACCGTCTTAGTCGCTCGAGTAGATTTAGATGAGCGTAAAATTGATTTTGAACTAGCAGAAGAAGAAAGAATACAAGAATGAGTGAACATTTTGTTTATGGTTTGCATGCGGTGAGTGCGCTTTTAGAGAACCCTCACCGTACAATATATAAGCTTTTTATTTGCCAAGAACGTGTAGATCAGCGTGTACAAGATCTAATTCATAAAGCGCAAAAAGCTGGCCTTGTTATAGAATCCTTAAGTACGCAAAAATTGAATCAACGTTTTGCAGAATATACGCATCAAGGAGTAGTGGCTCAAGCCTCAGCCTTACCAGAATATAATGAGGGACATCTCATTCCTCTTTTAGAAGCAAGTAAATCCCCTGCCTTAATTCTTATCCTAGATGGTATAACTGATCCCCATAATTTAGGCGCTTGTTTACGTTCCGCTGATGCGACGGGCGTCGATTTTGTAGTTATTCCCAAAGATAAAAGTGCAAGCATTACTCCTGTAGTCAGTAAAGTGGCTTGTGGGGCTGCAGAGTCAGTACCTTTAGTGCGTGTAACCAATTTAGCTCGAGCTATGGATACTTTAAAAGAGAAGGGCGTTTGGATTTATGGGGCGGCAGGTGAAGCACAGGTTACTCTGTATCAAACTGATTGTACTGGAGCCATGGCTATTACGATGGGCGCTGAAGGAGAAGGTTTACGAAGGCTTACTCGTGAACATTGTGATGGGCTTTTTTCTTTGCCCATGTTAGGAACTGTAGAGAGTTTAAATGTGTCTGTGGCTACAGGGGTTTCATTATATGAAGTGGTCAGGCAACGGCAGAAGGTGTGATCATGAATGAGTTAAAAGTTAAAGTAGCAAAAGCTGCGCTTCACTATGTTGAAGATAATATGATTCTTGGTATTGGTACAGGCTCCACTGTTAATTGTTTTATAAAAGAATTGGCGCAAATGAAGCATCGCATTGATGCCTGCGTTGCCAGTTCACGTGCTACGGAAGAATTACTCCGTGCTGCTGGTATTCCTGTTATTGATTTAAATGCTGCTGCAGAACTGGCTTTATATATTGACGGTGCTGATGAAGTAGACGCACAGGGCCAGATGATTAAAGGTGGCGGTGGTGCCTTAACTAGAGAGAAAATTGTAGCCAATGTGGCGGAACAATTTATTTGTATTGTGGATGAAACTAAAGTAGTAGAGCACTTAGGCGATTTTCCTGTTGCTGTAGAAGTAATTCCTCTAGCGCGCAGTTTTGTGGCGCGGCAATTAGTTTTATTGGGAGGAGATCCAGAATACAGAGAAGGCTTTATAAGCGATAATGGTAACATCATCCTCGATGTATTTAATTTACCCATGCACTCTTTAATCGATTTAGAAAACAACATTAATATGATTCCTGGCGTGGTGGAAAATGGTGTGTTTGCTCGCCGCAGAGCCGATAAAATTTTAGTTGCCTCGGAACAGGAAGTTCGTTGTTTAAATCAAGCAAAAAAAACGAATCAATAAATAGGTAGTAGCTCATGGATACCCAGAAAGTTTTTGTCAATCGTATTCTTAATATGAGAAAAATTAAATTAATCGGTGTTGATATGGATCACACCTTGATTCGTTATAATTCTGAGCAATTTGAAGCTTTAGTCTATCAGCTTATTACAGAAAAATTAGTTCAACTAAAAAATTATCCCGAGCAAATTAAAAAATTTACTTTTAATTATCATGATGCGATTCGTGGTTTAGTGATTGATACTAAAAATGGAAATATCTTAAAGCTAAGCCGTTACGGAGCTATTAGACAAAGTTATCATGGTACCAAGTCAATTAGTTTTAGTGATCAACAAACAATCTATAGAAGCATTTATGTTGATTTAGGTGATCATAATTACATGCCAATTGATACCTCTTTTTCTATTTCTTTTTGCGTGTTATACAGTCAATTAATTGATCTAAAGGATGAGTTAGGCAATTGCATGCCCAGTTATCAAAATATTGCAGCCGATGTGCAATATTGTGTTGATAAAGTTCATTCCGATGGTAGCTTAAAAAATATTATTGGAAAAAACTTAAAAAAATATGTGATTAAGGAAAAGGTAGTAGTCGATGGATTAAAGCATTTTCTTCGTCACGGGAAAAAAATATTTATTTTAACTAACTCCGAATATTCCTATACCAAATTGCTATTGGATTATGCGATTAATCCTTTTTTAGCAAAAGGAGAATCGTGGCAGGATTTGTTTGAATACGTTATTACTCTAGCCAATAAGCCGCGATTTTTTTATGACAATTTACGTTTTTTATCCGTGAATTTCGACACGGGGTTAATGACTAATATTGAAGGGCCTATTGGTCCAGGTATTTATCAGGGGGGAAACGCAAAAAAATTCACCGAATCCCTCAATATTCGTGGCGATGAAATCCTATATATTGGTGATCATATTTATGGAGATATACTCCGTTTAAAGAAAGACTGCAATTGGCGTACTGCTCTAGTAGTCGAAGAGTTAGGTCAAGAAATAGCGGCGCAAACTCGGGCTTTACCTATTGAAAAAAGTATTGTTGAGGCCATGGATATCAAAAAAGATTTAGAACAAAGCTACGTGACTTTATGTACTAAAGGCATTGATGAGAATTCTCAAGCTTATGATGTTGAAATTTATAATTTACAGGCACAAATTACGGCCTTAGACCTAGAGATATCTAACTTATTAAAAGAACAAAGTGCTTTTTATAATCCAAAATGGGATCGCATTTTTAGAGCTGGTGCGGAAGAAAGTTATTTTGCTTATCAGGTGGATCGTTTTGCTTGTATTTACATGGAAAAACTATCCGATTTATTAGCGCTTTCTCCTATTAATTATTTTCGCGCTAATCGACGCTTATTGGCGCATGATATTGATTTTTAGCGTATATTCCATACTATTTTATGGTGCTCTTGGGAAGAATTTTATTGAGCCATTGAGGTAGGTACCAATTCCATTTTTTAAGTAGAATCATAGTAGAAGGTACGAGAAGTGTACGAATCAAAAAGGCATCAACAAAAATCGCTACAGCTATCCCAAGACCAAAAGCTTTTACCATTAATACATCGGCAACTAAAAAAGAACCGCATAAGAAAATTACAATCAGTGCTGCGCTTGTTATAATACGACTGGTTTTTTCTATACCAAAAATAATACTTCTGTGATTACTTTGCGTTGCCTCATAATATTCTTTAATACGCGATAATAAAAATACTTCATAATCCATGGAAAAGCCAAACAAGGCACAAAAAATAATAACCAAGATACTGATATCTAACATTCCTTGCGGTTGAAAATTAAGCCAAGAAGAAAAATGCCCGTCTTGAAAGATAAATACCAGTGCACCATAGCAAGCGCATAAACTCAGCAGGTTCATTAAAATGGCTTTCAACGGTAAAAATAATGAGCGCAAAAGAATAAGCAAGATTAAGTAAGTCGAAGCCATAATCCATAAGAGCGCGTAAGGTAGATTGTCCCAAATGCTATCAAAAATATCATCATTAATAACCGGTACACCCGTTAAATAAAAACTCATCCCTTTAGGTGGTTTTATCGCTTCTAAATCAGTAATGAGCTGGTTAGTTTGTTCTGAATGAATAGAATTTTTGCTTACTATATTAAATAAAGTAGCGTCATTGCTCGTTGTCGTATTTAGTAGTTGCTTGATTTCAGCATCTTTTAATTTTTTTTGCGTATATAAACGGTAATATTGATACTGACTGAGTTCAGGCTTTGTGGTAACAATGCTGTTTACTTGTTTGACTAAAGGATTATCCTTTATCTCTTGCCCTATGCCGTAGACCTTGTAAATATTCTTTTTGGTTAAAAGTGGGGGGGTATCCGTTTTAACTAAAAGCAATATAGGACTTAATTCAAGGCCGTCAAATTTTTGTTCATAGCTGTCAAAAAAAGCTCTATTTTTAGATTGCTCTGGAAAAATTTTATAATCTGAAATCCCAAACTCTGCTGAAAGAAAGGGATAGCCCAGAATGAGCAAAAATAAAAAAATAGGAATAAAAAAGACCAGTGGTCGTTTAACGACTCGTTCCGCTATCCAGCGCCAAAATCTAAATCGTTTAAAAGGATAAGGAATTTTTATCGCTAAAAAATTAATTCTTCTATGTAATACAGCAAGAATAGCAGGTAAAAAAACGATAGCGGTTACAACGGCTACTAATACGGCGATCATCCCACCTACTGCTACTGAAAAGAGAATATTGATAGGAAAGAAAAACAGTGCACTAAGGCTTACAAATACCGCAAGCCCACTAAAAAAAATAGCCTTCCCCGCAGTAGATTGAGTTACTGCAAGCGCTTCTCTAACCGTTTTTTGTTTTACTAATTCATCTCTAAAGCGACTGATTACAAAGAGGGCATAATCTAAACTAAGACATAAACCTAAGAGAAGAGCAATATTGATCGTAAAGATAGAAAGGGTAAACAGCTGCCCTATAAAATAAAGCAGGCTTAAAATCATTAAAGCACAACCTCCTCCTAAAATAATGGGGAGAAATGCAGCTACAACAGAACCGAATACAAAAAGCAGGGTGATGATTGCTACCGGTGTAGCAATCATATCTGCTTTATATAGATCAATTTGTGTTTGCTCATTCACATCTTCTACAAAAATAGGTTCGCCTCCCATTTGTACAGTCATTTTAGAGGGCGTTTTAATTAAGGATTTAAGTTGTTTTAATACATCCCCATGGAGTGGCTCTAAGGTTTTAACCACCACCACCGCATAAGCGGTGTGTTTATCTTTAGAAATTTGCTGTTCATTCGCGTTGGGTAGAAGCACTTCATGAGGCAGAGAAAAATGAACCAAATCTTTAAGCGATTCTTTAATTTTTTTATTAAACTGACTACTAGTCGCTTTCAGTGTTTTGCTACTGTACATAATAATTAATTGATTATGGCGATCATAATTTAAGCTTTTATTTAATTCTTGTTCTGCTTTTGCACTTTCAGAGTTTTCAGCAATAAACCCAGTTGTTTTAAAGGGAGTGATGATGTGGGGCAGTATAGGAAGACAGGCAAAGAGCAAGAGAAACCACAGCGCAATAATAAACCAACGTGCTGGATAAATTAAGGTGCCAAATTTATAAAATAATGATTTTTTCATCCTAATCGTCATTCCTTTGTAATAAAAAATCCATTAGTACCGCTCTAATGTACAGATTTAATAAAGTAAAACGAAAATTGGACTTCCCTCTTTTTTTATTTGATTAATTATTTATTGAGCACAGAGTATTTTAATTAAACTATAGACTATTTTTTTAAGAAACAAAGTGGCCTAGAAAAAATAAGTATTTTAAAAACAACTAAAAATTTAAGGGATTCTTAATTTTCTCTTAAGGTTTCCTCTTTATACTCATTAGCAGGGAAATAGGGAGTTAGGAATGCGCGTATTAATTATTGAGGACAATGACTTTAATGCTTTTTGTTTACGACGCTTACTGGAGTCAGTGATGACCGGAGGCTCAGTAACAGTAGCAAATAATAGTAACGCCGCTTTGTCTCTATTTTATTCTCATCCTTTCGACTTAGTCATTATTGATGGTGACCTTGGTGCTGTTAGAGGTACTGGTGCTCACTGCAATGGTCCTGAATTAGCGCAAATTTTATTATATAAATATCCTCATTTAGCCCTGGTTGCTTGGACTGACTCACAACAGCTGCGGCAAGAATTTAGTCATATTTTTAAACAGCATGAACGCGTACTCAATGAACTTAGCGTGTGGAACAAAACAGTAACTGTTGAGACTATTTGTAAAACATGGACTTATTATTTTTCTGAATTTATTGGCGGCCAAACTGCAGTTTATAATAAATATAATTCAGCACTTCACTGCTAGAGTTTAACCTCAATTCTTAATATAGCGATATAAATAATGACGGTAATAATAAAAATTTCAATATCCAATCTTATGCTTGGAGAAAAATAGCATTATATTGTTAATTTTATTATTAAAATAATTGTCAATATTGTCGAGTAACTACTCCCCATACAGGGCTTCCTTAACAGAGCTAATCAGGCCTAAAGTTGAAATGTAGTGAATGTAGTCAACATCAAATATGGCATATATTTGCCGGTTTTCATTCGAATTCCACTTAGAAATCTGGTGTATCCTATTCAATTAGACCACATCATAATGCACATGATCAGCTGGAGCGGCAAAGACTCCAACCTGATAACCAGGTGCGACGGAAAATTTCTGGACTAAAGACGAAAGGGAAAAACCTATAACTGTCAGATCTAGTCATAACTCATACAGTATTAACTATTGATATTGTTAAAATAACGTTGACGTAACTCTTCCATCTTTTTGGCTGTTTCAATCCCTTTGACTGGTAACCCTCTTGCATCCAATAAACCTATCTGGACAAGCACACTCGCTTGATCCCAATAAATGTGCTCATGTGTCACTTTCCCTTTGGAAAATCCGACAATCACGACTAAAGGAATTTCTACTCTTTTTCCTGTGGGGGCAATATTAGGCAACATCCATCCAATTTCTGAATTATGTGTGAATTTGAAAATAATTTCGTCGACCAGTTGGTGCTCATCTATAGTTCTAGAAACAGGTACCATTTCAGTATCTGTCGGAAAAAATTTTCCTGACAACATTAAATCACTATAAAACTGACGAACACTTCCCTGTCCCATGCCTCCTATAGTAGTAGGAATATTATTTAAATGAGGATCCGGTGTCATTGTTGCCAGAGTCGCATCTAAGTCCCTTCTTAATTCCGCATCAACATGTCGTTGAAACGCATCAATCAATACTTGTTTTTCATGAGATATAGTCGTCATAGATAAAATATAAAATTTGTGGTTAGGTCAAATCAGTTTGTGCCATAAAACCCTAATTAGCAAATTGCTCATAATATTCATGACGCGAATAATTTTTCATGAATAAAAAAATAGGGGAAAATAAAAACACACTGAACCCTATTAGGTGAAGCATTCCATCAATTACGTTCCACCATCTTCAAAATCAGTGGTAAGCAATTGCTAAGTTTACCATCAAGTCATACACATAATAAGGAAATAATGACATTAAAAAAAGTGGTAAAATAATATTGTTAGTACTGCAACTTGGCAAATTAATGGCTAAATAATAATTGATGCTAGAGAACCAGAGATCCAAGAAACAAAGAACCCCTATAAAGATTTTGTAATTGAATCACTCAAAATTATACCATTTTGTTTGCTGGTCACAGGGCCTTTCAAATTACTTGGCTTCCATTCAGTTTGGAATAAATTAATGGGCGTCATCCCAGTTAGCTCCTATCCCAATAGAAACCAGTAAAGGCACTGAGAGTTGTACGGTGTTTTCCATTAAATGGTGAATCATTTTTTGAGCAGAATCGATGTGTTCCTTTTGAACTTCAAATACCAATTCATCGTGTACTTGCATTATCATTGTGGCTGTAGGATTTTTTTGACCGCGTTGCCAATCCGCAAGAGCAATCATTGCTTTTTTGATAATATCAGCAGCGGTGCCTTGCATCGGTGCATTAATAGCCATGCGCTCAGCAGCTTTTTGGCGCATGATGTTACGCGCATTAATTTCTGCAAGATATAAGCGACGACCAAATAAGGTTTCAACATAGCCTAATTCATGTGCTTGTTTACGTGTTCTTTCCATATACTCTAAGACAGCTGGGTAACGACGAAAGTACATATCGATATAATATTGAGCATCGTGACGCTCAACCCCGATTTGCTTGGCTAAGCCAAAAGCGGACATGCCATAAATTAATCCAAAATTAACTGCTTTAGCTCGCCTTCGTTGTTCATGACTTACTTCTTCTAATGGCATTTGGAATATTTCACTCGCCGTTGCGCTATGGATATCCCAACCATTGGCAAAGGCTTTTAAGAGATTATCATCCTGAGATAAATGAGCCATAATACGTAATTCAATCTGCGAATAGTCAGCAGCAAGTAGGACATGATTGGGTGGCGCAATAAATGCGGTACGTATTAATCGTCCCTCTTCATTACGAATAGGAATATTTTGTAAATTAGGTTCGCTAGACGACAAACGGCCAGTAGCGGCTATGGCCTGATTATAGGAAGTATGAACCCGATTGGTATAAGGATTGATTTTTTGTGGTAAGGCATCAATATAGGTGGAAACTAGTTTGCTTAATCCTCTGTATTCAAGAATAACAGACGCTAAGCGAAATTCTAAAGCTAACTCTTGTAATACGGATTCAGCGGTAGAGGGTTGTCCTGTAGGCGTTTTAGCAAGAACAGGTAGTTTTTGCTCATCAAATAAAATTTCTTGCAATTGTTTGGGCGAATTCAGATTGAATGGCCGTCCTGCTAAATTAATGGCTTCTACTTCTAGGGCCGAAATACGCTCTTTTAATCGGAGACCGTGTTTTTTCAAGGTTACCGGATTAATTAGGACTCCCGTTCGTTCTATATCCGCTAAGACACTCACTAGAGGCATCTCAATATCCATGAACACGCTCTGTAATGCAGGTTCTAGCATAGGAAATAATTGATGATGCAATTGTAAGGTGATATCAGCATCTTCAGCAGCATAAGGCGCGGCTGTTTCTACAGGTAGTTCATCAAAACACAGTTGTTTTGCTCCCTTTCCTGCGAGCTCTTCATAAGTAATTGTTTTATAGCCTAGATATTTTAATGCCAGAGTATCCATATCATGACGACCTGCATTGCTATTTAAAATATAAGATTCCAACATGGTGTCATAGGCAAGACCTTGCAGCGTAATATCATAATTCTTAAAAATACAGTAATCGTACTTAATGTTATGTCCAATTTTTTTGATTTGTGGATTTTCTAAAATAGGTTTTAGGGCATTTAATACAAGATCCAGCGGAAGTTGTTCGCTGTTGTTTTTATGAGTTAAGGGTATATACGCAGGCTTATTTTTTTCAATAGCAATAGAGATGCCTACAAGTTTCGCTTTCATTGCATCGAGGCTAGTTGTTTCTGTATCAATACAAAATACTGTGCAGGCATTTAATTGGTTGAGCCATTCATCGAATTGTTGGCCATTAGTGATTAGTTCATAGGGAATGGTTTTAGGTGCTTGTTGAGGCTCATCACTTAGCGCTTCTTGGGTACTTATTAGCTCTTTCAACCAGTTTTTAAATTCTAATTCACGAACTAATTCAATCAGTAACTCTTTATTAGGTGTTTGCGGCAGTAATTCTTCTAAAGTGAGTGGCAGAGTGATGTCTTTTTTTATAGTGACTAATTTTTTTGATAAAGGTAAATGAGTAATGCTTGCTCTTAAATATTCACCGATTTTACCACTTATCTGTTCAGCATTTGCTAATAGATTATCTAAGCTTTGATATTCAGCTAGCCATTTAGCTGCCGTTTTTGGGCCGCATTTGGTGACTCCTGGAATATTATCGGCACTATCACCGGTTAGCGTTAAATAATCAATAATTTGCTCAGGCGTCACACCAAATTTTTCTTTAACTCCAGATATTCCCATAGACGTATTAGTCATCGTATTAATTAGGGTAACGCGCTGATTAACTAGTTGCGCCATATCCTTATCACCGGTTGAAATAACGACATCAATACCTTGCTCGCTTGCTTGATGAGCTAAAGCACCAATAACATCATCAGCCTCAACCCCTTCAACAATCAGTAAAGGGAAGCCCATGGCTTTAAGAAGGTTCACTAGTGGTTCAAATTGAGACGCAAGCTCTGGAGGAGTGGGGGCTCTATGTGCTTTATATTCAGGATACCAATCATCGCGAAAGGTTTTTCCTTTAGCATCAAAAACTACGGCTAATTGGGTGGGCTGATAATCTTTGATTAATTTTTTAATCATATTAGCCACCCCATAAATGGCTCCTGTAGGCTGTCCTTTAGAGTTAGTCAGAGGTGGCAAGGCATGAAAAGCACGAAAAAAATAAGATGAGGCATCAATAAGAATTAAAGGAGCCGTCATCACTTTCCTACCTCATACTGTTGTACTTTCTTTTCTAAGGCGGCCACTTGTTCCATCAGTGTTTTAATGTTTTTACGTATCAGAGGAATACGATTAACTGCTAAATCGTGTTTTATCGCTAGATCTTTAGGTCGAGCCGGATTACCTAAATAGACCATTCCTTCTTTGAGATGTTTATTGGGTGGTACGCCAGTGCGAGCGCCTAAAACAACATCATTATCAATGCGCACATGATCACTAACGCCGACATTGGCAGCAAAGATCACATTATTTCCAGAGGTGGTGCTACCAGCAACACCAGTAAAACCGCAAAGAATGTTATTTTTACCTAACTTAACAGAATGAGCTACTTGAACTAAATTATCGATTTTAGTGCCTTGGCCAATCACGGTTGCACCGATTGTAGCCCTATCTACAGCCGTATTGGCACCAATTTCCACATCGTCTTCAATAATTACTCGCCCTACATGAGGTACTTTTAAGTGTTTCCCATCGACAAAAGTATAGCCAAAACCATCAGAACCAATGACCGTGGAGGCATGAATACTCACCCGTGAGCCAATATGACAATTATCGTAGACAGTCACATGAGGATGAATAGTACTGTGATCCCCTATATAGACATTATGTCCAATATGAATATGGCTCTTAAGGACACTATGATTGCCTATAGCGCTACCCGATTCGATAACTACGTAAGGCCCTATAAAGACATCTTCTCCTAATTGAACTCCTTCGCCAATGACTGCAGTCGGATGAATACTGGGACGTATTTTTTTTGGTGGATAAAAATAGCTCAATAATTTAATGAATGCTTTAAAGGGATGAGCTACTTGAATGACTGGTTTTACAGAGCTTTCTGTTTGCAGGCCCACAAGAATTACAGCAGCATCAGAGCATTCCGCTAATTTTAGATTGTCTTCACCTTCAGCAAACACTAAAGATCCAGCAAGGATTTCATCAATAGCAGATAAGCGTGTAACATTAATTGTACTATTACCGCCTACTAAAGTCCCTTGCACCAATTGGGCAATATCACCGAGGGAAGCATTCATTATTGGCCTTTTAAACTCACAAAATACAAGATTATATACTTCTTAGGACAGTTTTTCGAGCGCTTAGAATTAGAAAGTACGTTCTTTGAAAAGAAAAGGAGAAAGAAGGTCAACCTCTGCTCTTAAGAATGGATGTAGACATAAGCACTTTGTCCAATACTTAAAGGATAATTTATGGGATCGTAGTCTGTAATTTGAATTTGTACGGGTAAGCGTTGAGGTAATAAAAACCAATTATTTTCTGTATTACTTAGAATTTGTATTTCCGTTGAACTATGGCTTTGTAGGCGGCTGGCAGCCCAATTTTGCGATAAAATCACCCCATGATAAATTTTTGAACCTAAGTAAATACGCGGGAAAATGGACACGCGATTACCAGGACGGACATTACGCAGGTCGGTTTCATAAAAATTGGCTTGGACAAAGAGCTTTCTAGTGTCTACTAAGGAAAAGAGAGGAGTCCGTATTTTAATTGGTGTCCCTAAAGCAACAAACATATTTTGTATTGCGCCATCATGTTTTGCATAAACAGTGGTTTCATCTAAATCCACCTTCGCATTTTTTAATACGGCATCGAGTGCCTTAATTTTTTTTCTTTGTACGGTAATTTGTTGTACATTGACTTGGAATTCCTTTTCCAAGGCTTGCATCGTTTTAAGCGCTGCGTCCTTTTCCTTTAAGGTAGTATGTACGGCAATTTTAGAAACGGCATTTCCATAAGATGCAGAACGATTATGTTCATAATCATAAAGTAGGCGCTCATAATGCTGTTGTTGTGCTTGAATCATTAGTTTTGTTTTTTCTACCTGGGTTTTTAATACCTTTAAACTGGCTCTCGCTTCAGACAATTCATGTTTTGCTTTTAAATAAGCCAAGTGATAAGGGGTTTTAAAAACCTGGAACAAAGCCTGTCCTTCATAGACTTTTTCTTCATTTTGAACGTAGATCTCAGTAATGTAGCCACTGACATTAGCTCCGATGGGGCTTACATTTGCCACGATAAACGCATTATTGGTAAAAGGAAATAAATAAGAAAATTGATAGAATATCAGTACAGTCAACACACATGAGATAATAACTATAGGGAATTGATGTTTTAGGTTATGAAGTTTCATCTCTTTAAGTCCTTAAACTGGAGTGAATGGCGCAGTCGTAGTGCTCATAAATTAATATACTTTGCGCTATTTCTTTTTCAAGAATATTCAGGATGGCATTGATTTCCTGAAATAGGTTTTCTATCGACTCTTTGTTAGCGAGTGCTATTTCAACCACTAGCTGCTCTTCCTGTTCTTCTGGTTTTTCCGGCGAAGATAGATTTGGAGTTAATGGTTCATCTAAACAGATTAATTGAAATTTCAGGCTTTGTATTCTTCTTAATATACTTAGTACTTGCTCAATAACCCAGGGATGAATTCGTATTTCATCTGTAGATAACAAAGTAAGAAACATGCTAAATAAGCGAAAAAGGAGCTGAAATTGTTCTTTGATAGCAATACTATTAGCAATAAAAAAAGGCGCGTTTTTCGTCTCCATTTTCGCTTCACCTACCAGACGATTATAGGTTGCGACATTGGCTAAAAGAGTATGTTCTAACTCAGTACTTTTAGTTTTTAGAGTGAGATGCTCTTCACTTAGATCCAAATAATTTTTTATAAGATCGGCAAGTTGATTAAACCAAATTACTTGTGTTTCTATCAGAAGATTTCGTGCATATTGAGGATAAAAAAAACGAATCATAAAAACGGAGGCAAGAATCCCTAGGATGACATTAAACACTCGTAAAATTGCTACATCCACCTCATTATAATTTAATAAAACAATAGTTAAGGTAACCGCACCAATGGTGCCGGTATAGGTTTTATCATTACCCATAAACCAATAGGTATAGAAAAATAAACCAACAATAAGCGCAAAAATATTAATGAGTGGATCATTACCACCAAAATAAATAATGATGATTCCATACACAGCACTAAATACAGTCCCTACGAAGCGAAGCTTACTCTTATTAAGCACTCCACCAACGGTAGTGTATTCATACATGACAAACCAAATCGTTACTAAGGACCAACTGGATTCCGGTATTTGGTAATACCAGCTAATTAAAAATAAAAACACACAAGTCAGAGCCAAGCGCCAAGTACGAATAATTTTGCCTTTATCAATTCCCATCATAACCCCCACCGAGATCTTGATATAAGGTGACTAAAGCAATTAATTTTTCTAATTTATTTTGATTAATAGTTAAGGCTAACTCATCTAAGGTCAGCGCACAGTTTAGAGAGCCTAATGAATCTTCTAAACCATGTTGATAACGTATTGCTACCATAGCACATTGGCTTTTTGCTTCTTTATAGGCTTGAGTATTATTGCGCAACTGGATTGAATAGGCGGAAAACGCTGCTAAATCATTGACGACATCACGTAAGGCTAACTTAATGGTGTCTCTATAACGTAGATATTGTTCTTTATCGCGTGCTTTCGCTCCTTTAATTTGGGCAAAAACCGGTAAATCAATTAGCGGGCCATTAAGATAAGCTTGTCCTAATTTAACACGGCCTTGATTGCCCGATGTTCCCAAATAGGCTCCAAGTTTAACTTGCGGAAAAAAAGTAGCTTTGATTGCATCAGTATCAGCATGCGTTGCTTTTAATAAAGCTTCTGCTTGGCGGACATCCGGTCTATTACTCAATACACTTAGCGGTTGATTGCCTGGGATGAATGCATCGGTATTAAGCTGTTTAAAGCTTGTTTTAATCTCAATATCGCCTGGATCTTCATCAAATAAATAATGTAAGGCATTTTTACTGACAATGATATTGTACTGAATAAGTTGTATTTGCGATTGAATCAGTCTAATTTTACTTTGTTGCTCTACCATCCTATCTTGAGCGATTAAGCCTGATTTATATTGCGTATTAATGGCTTGTAAGTAGCGTTGAGAGTCATCCAATAAATGCTGATATAATTTAAAGGCTTCCATTTGTGCTACTAAAACAAAATAACTCATTACAGTCCGTGCAAGCAAAGCAACCTTCACTCCTTCTTGAGCATAAATATTTGCTTCATAAAAAGCCTTCGCGCTTTTTTGCTGTTTATAGAGTTGCAGGATATTGATGATGTAGGTTGGATAGGCTATAGCAATTGCTCCAGGATTGCCTATATCAGGAAATTGACTATAACCCGTTAAGTAATTCATCCCGGGCAACCAACTTAATTTTATTTGTTCGAGTTGACTTTGTGCTTGCTCTGTTTTGGCTACTGCAATTTTAAACTCACTATTTTGTGCTAAAGCTTTTTGTATAAACGAATTTAATTCGGCATTTTTAAATTGCTTCCACCAAGTTAACTGCGCTAAATCTGCTTTTTTGTTTTGGGAGAAGGTAGTAATAGGCCACTTTTGAGGTATTTGAATACTAGCTTTTGAGGAGTCAGATACTTGGCAACCATTATTAAAGAGGATAATGAGTAGGCTTAAAATAATGAGCATGCATCGACGCAACAAGGCTAAAATTCCTAATTAAGATCAATAACATTAAACTATGCTCTTTAGATAAGGAGCTTGTCAATATCAGGGTAAGGTAAGCCCACTTTCCTTGCTAAAATTGGATTTAATTCAGTCATTTAGTAAGCTAAACGCCCTCATTGAAATCCAATTTAGCCTGAATAGTTCTAAAATAACTCCTCTTATTGAATTTGATAGAAAAATTATAATAAATAAGGTATAAATTTCACTGATTACTGACTGTTTTAGTCATACACAATTAGGATGTTTCATTTAAAAAAGAAAAGGATGGACTATGTTAAAAAAAGTGGTGCTTTCAGGGTTGGGATTATTTTTTTCTCTTACTGCCCTTGCTTCAGAGCCAATATTTCCTGACGATTTACCTATTCAATGGTCATCTATTATCACTCTAAGTGGCGGTGTTGGCTGGACTACTGCAGGACAAAGTCAGTATCTATACCCCTTTGCACAACCTAATTATGAGTATTACACCTACAACTCTGAAACCAGTACCATGGGAAGTGGAGAAATCTTTTTTGGCTTACAACGAGTGGTCTACCCTAACATTATTGGACAATTAGGCCTCGGTATTGCCGGTATGTCTGATGCAGAAGTGACAGGATTCACCGATGTGAGTGGCTTTCCTGATGCGTTTAGTTATTCTTATAAGGTAAATCACGGTCGTTTCGAATTAAAAGGTAAATTGATTGGTTATACTATTCAACCGCTTCAGCCTTATGTCAGTGGCAGTTTCGGGGTAGCCTTTAATAATGCGCATGATTATAGACCGGTTCGATTAAATCCCGCTGTATATTTTCCTCTTTGGTATGATGCCAACGTAGCGGTAGCTTTTCCTTACACTTTAGGTGCTGGTGTGCAAGCCATGCTAAATCCTAATTGGCAAGTGGCGGTAGGTTATCAATTTGCAGATTTGGGTAAGTCTTATTTAAGAGGCGATGGAACTATTCTTAATAAGGGATTACGACTAACTCATTTTTATACTAATGAAGCTTTGGTTAGTATTAGTTATGTATTTTCCTAACCGTTAACTCTTCAGGCTACGCCATCTTTGGTTTAGTCTGAACAAATAAGCTTAGAAAAGCATAATTTCAGTGGTATTAATAAGACCATCATTCGTTTAGCTAATGCGGAAAGCGGGCGACTATTTCGAGTTAACAGGCATCGGCATAAAAGCCAAAGTCTGCTATCCAATGTATCGTTTAATGAGTAATGCTGCATTGGCGCCACCAAAAGCAAAGTGATTAGATAAGGCAATATCAATACTTTTTACTCGCGCTATATTAGGAATATAATCCAAATCACAAGCCGGATCCGGCGTGTGTAAATTAATGGTAGGTAGCAACAGGTTTTTTTGAATACATAAAGAAGTGGCAATAATTTCCATAGCGCCAGCTGCCCCAATACTGTGTCCAGTCATCGCTTTTTGTGCAGTAATTGGAATGTCATAAGCTCTAGAGCCAAATACTGATTTAATCGTCGTTGTTTCTGTGCTGTCGTTTAAGAGGGTACCTGTGCCATGAGCATTGATATAATGAATATCATTAGGTGAAAGACGCGCATCATTTAAAGCGGCATTAATCGCTCTACTTTGTCCTTGGTTGTTTGGAGCTGTTACATGAAACGCGTCGCAACTAGCACCAAAGCCAATTATTTCCGCAATAATTTGGGCTCCACGCGCTCGAGCTTGATTTAATTCTTCAAGAACAAGTATGCCTGAGCCATCAGCCATAACCATCCCATCACGATGTAAATCAAAAGGACGACTTGCTTGACTTGGTTGTTCATTATTAATGGACATAACTTTGAGTTTACACCAAGCAGCCATTACTGATTCCCATAATAGCGACTCAGTACCACCACAAATCGCGGTAGATAAATTCCCATGGGCAATTTGTTGATAGGCGGTGCCAATAGCTTCAGCTGAAGAAACACAGGCATTAGAAATAGTCGAGTTTGGACCACCTATGCCAAAGGCAATGGCTACATGATTAGCCACAGAATTAGGCATCCCTCTAACGCTGCGAGCCATGGAGAGCCGAAGGCGCGGGCGAGTAGTCCCTGGTAGCCTTAGGGCCGGATGTTTTTCCGCAGGGAAAATATAAGGCCATACGAAAAGGCGTCAGTCATTGGGGAGCGTAGATTTTGAGGCCCGAAGGGGGAT
>CANJQE010000040.1 GCA_947476305.1 Legionellaceae bacterium | reverse complement strand
CCCCTTCGGGCCTCAAAATCTACGCTCCCCAATGACTGACGCCTTTTCGTATGGCCTTATATTTTCCCTGCGGAAAAACATCCGGCCCTAAGGCTACCAGGGACTACTCGCCCGCGCCTTCGGCTCTCCATGGCTCGCAGCGAAGGAGTAATTGTGGCCGTACCAAATTTTTGAATAACGGATGACGTGACTCCACTACCTCCAACATTCCCTCCTCCGGAGTTGGCATAAACATCTGCAAATATAACTCCTGAGGCTTTAAAACCGACCGTACCACTATTAGCAATGTTATTACCAAAAACATTTATTGAGGATTGTGCAGCATTCATTCCACTTAAGGCTATATTATAAGGACCTGACATTTCCATCTCCAAAATAAAAAATTATTACCTTAGTATCCATTCATAAAACCTTGTGTCCTTAAACTGCTATTTGTTGTACATCACTTAATGATACTGCTCCTATGCCAGCTACATTTAATTTTAATCCCTCACCATTTTGGCCCAAGCTGACACTGTCAACATTGGCATAGGTCATAGGGGTTAAACTAGCTGTTTGTGCACCATATTTCGCGGATACTTTTACAGTATAAGCACCTGCAGCTGCACGTTGGTTATTATTATCCGTACCATCCCATGAGAATTCATAAATTCCGTTACTATTGGATTGATTTAAAGGAATGGTTTTAATTAATTCGCCTGATGAAGAATATACGGAAGCGGTTACGTTAGTTAAACCGGGAACCGTATTAATAGAGGCTTTTACATCCCCTTCTGCGCCAAGGTTTAATTTATCATTATTAACTAATACCTTTCTTCCTACTAAAGCAGACGCTTGTAAGGCTTGATTAGATTGTAATGAAGATGCGAGTTTCTCTATGGAAGCCTGCATGTTATTAATACCCTCAGTAGAACTAAATTGGGCCATTTGAGATAAATAATCTCCGCCGCCTGCATCGGGATTCAACGGGTCTTGATTCTTCATTTGTGCTACCATCAAACGCAGAAAATCCTGTTGCCTTAACGAGTTTTGTGATGCACTGGGATTAGCTGTTGAATTGGGTGCAATATTAGCACCTACCGAATTCACCATCTCTTTCTCCTTACTGACCTAATTGCAAAGTTTGCTGCATTAGTTGTTTCGTCATAGTAAACATATTAACATCCATCTGATATGATTTTGACGCTGAAATCATATTCGCCATTTCCTCAACCGTACTTACATTAGAGGTATAAACATAACCATTAGCATCAGCAATAGGGTTATTTGGTTCGTATCTCATTGATGGTGGTGCATTACTTACATAAATACCTTGTAATTTCACCCCAGCTTTTAAATTATCCCCCATCCACTGGTTTGCTTGCTCTTGGACTGCTTGAAAAACAGGATATCGAGGTTGATATACATCATTAGGATTTCCTACTTCAACATTCGCATTGGTCATATTTTGTGCGCTGGTCGATAAGCGCGCTGTTTCTGCTACCATACCGGAACTAGCAATATCGAAAACGCTGCCTAAAGACATTATTACTCTCCTTTAAGGGCCATCATCATGTATCTAATTTTATTAGTTAAGAAACTTAAACTAGCCTGATAATTTAATGCATTTTTCGCAAACTCAGTCGTTTCGATATCCTTATCAACAGTATTTCCGTCTAAAGAAACATGATCTACCTGCCGATATTTAAGTATAGTACTAAATTCTGAATTTGCGCCAATATGATTTGGGGACGTCATTTTTATCTGTTGATTGCCCCCTTCCATGCTGGCTGTAAGGTATTCGTTAAAGTCTATATCTTTAGCTTTATAATTAGGCGTATCCACATTTGCTAAATTATTGGCTATAACAGTAGCTCTTTCTTCACTAGCTGATAAAGCTTTTGTATCCAGCCCAAAATAGGAATTAAGGTTAATTGCTGCCATTGTTCACTCCTGTGTATGACTTAACAAGGTAAATGCAAACATTGTGCCAACTTCAAAAGAATGAGAAAATAAGTGTTAAAATACACTTGCTTTGTATATGTAAATTTAGCAGGTTAATTATATGAGTATGCACTATGCCAGAGCTAAACACCCTTCCTATCGATGCCATTGAACAAGTTAAATCTTATTTACTGCAACTGCAAAATACTATTTGCTCTTCTCTGCAAAGCTTAGACGAAGCGGCTCAGTTTAAAGAAGACACTTGGAAACGTCCCTCAGGCGGTGGCGGAATAACACGTGTTATTTCTGAAGGGGCTGTTTTTGCAAAAGGAGGGGTTAGTTTTTCCCATGTTGCGGGGGATAAACTACCTGCTTCGGCCAGTGCCCATAGACCAGAGCTTGCTGGCAGACAATTTAATGCTTTAGGAGTGTCTTTAGTTATTCATCCTGATAACCCCTACATCCCTACTAGTCATGCCAATGTTCGCTTTTTTATTGCTACTAAAGCAGGAGAAAAGCCAATTTGGTGGTTTGGTGGTGGCTTTGATTTAACCCCTTACTATGGTTTTGAGGAAGATTGCCGGCATTGGCATCAAACTGCATTAGCTGCTTGTCAACCCTTTGGCACTTCTATTTACCCTCGTTTTAAAAAATGGTGTGATGAGTATTTTTTTATTAAACATCGCCATGAAGCACGAGGCATTGGCGGTTTATTTTTTGACGATTTCAATGAGCTTAGTTTTGATCATAGTTTTAGCTTTATGCGTAGTGTTGGCGATCATTTTATAAAAGCCTACCGACCCATAGTACAAAGGCGGATCAATCATTCCTTTGGACCAAGGGAAAAGGCTTTTCAGAATTACCGCAGAGGCCGTTATGTTGAATTTAATTTAGTCTATGATAGAGGGACTTTATTTGGCCTTCAATCGGAGGGAAGAACGGAATCAATTCTCATGTCTTTACCTCCAGAAGTTCATTGGCATTACAATTGGCAGCCCGAGAAAGGCAGTCCTGAGGAACGTTTATACACCGAGTTTCTCCCTGCTAAAGATTGGGTATAAATTGTAACTTCGCAATAAGTCCGGACAATTACGTCATCCCGAACAGAGGGAGGGATCTCGAGATGCAGGCACCGAGTCATTTTTCAGGAGATCCCTCGTTACTCTCGGGATGACGCTTCCCGAACTTATTGAGGAGTTACTATAAATTTTTGTAACCGCTTATTTAGAAATATTATTTTTACTTAAATAAACCCATAAAATGAGCGCAACTACTGCATTTAAAATACTAAAAAATAGGAAGACTACGGGAATAGAAACATGAAAATGCAGTAACAACATGACTATTCCTGTTCCTATAACCATAAATAAAGAATTATATATATTATTTGCAGCTATAGTTCTTGCCCTTGCTTCAGGGGGACTTGCTACTTGTAAGTACGTATATAAAGGCACAACAAATAAACCACCACAAAAACCGAGCATCAATAAGTCAATAGAAATACGCCAATGTTTTAAATAACTAAAAAAGGCCATAAACGTTGAGAACGACTCTTCTCTTATAGTGGGTGAAGACCAATAAATGTCAAAAATAAAGACAGAAAAAACCAGCATAGCTGCAGGAACTAAAACTAAGGTAATGCTGCCTTTTAAAATCATATTAATCCATACTGATCCCAAGGCTATTCCTATAGAAAATAAAGCAAGGAACAGTGCAAATACCGTAGTATTACCGCCTAAAACATAATGACAATAATCAGGAAGCTTTGTGAGTAAAACAGCCCCTACTAGCCAAAACCAAGAGATCGTTAAAATGGAAACTAATAAACCAGGCGCGTTATTAGCGTGTTTCAACATCGTTAAAGTAGCTCGCCACAACTGGATATCTATTTTTAAATTCTCTGCAGAAGAAGGAGCACTGGGAATAAACATGCTCGCAAATAATCCCAAAAAAGAAGCTAATAAGGTCATAAAAATGGCTAAATAAGGAATAGAAAAACTAACACCAACAGAAATAGTCCCTAGTGTAGTTCCTAATAAAATAGCTAAAAAAGTACTGCCTTCAATTAATCCCGTAGCGACTAATAATTCCTTATGTTGTAAATGATCAGGCAAAATAGCATATTTTATGGGTCCAAAAAATGCTGAATGAATACCCATACCGGTGAGTGTTATCATCATTAAAAAAATACTACTTAAATAAAGCCCTAAACCACCAATGATAATAAGTAGCACTTCAAATATTTTAATTAATCGGGTGAGAAGTGCTTTATCATATTTATCTGCTATTTGCCCGGAAACCGCTGAAAAAATAAAGAAAGGTATAATAAATAAGGCACTTGCTACAGCTTGATAAAATTCTGATTGTGCTTGAGTACCGGTTAAACGGTAACTAATTAAGGTTAACATGGCTAACTTAAACGCATTATCGTTAAAAGCACCGAAAAATTGCGTAATAAATAAGGGTAAGAATCTTCTTTCTTTTAATAAATCAAGAGAAGTGAAGCCCATGGTATTCCTTAGTGTTAACTTACATAAATAATTGATCTAGAACCTTCTACTCTATTCTGGTGTTAAATTATGTAGCTTTTTTAGGTTAATTTTATATAAAACATGGGGAGCTAATGGATGATTCGGATCCAATTTAGGATGTAAAAAATCTCCTTTAATATCTCTGCTCATCCCAATGTGCTCCATTACCCGTATAGAACGTAAATTATTAGGAACGGTGAAAGACACTAATTCTAATAGATGCAACTCATTATATGCATAATTCAATACTGCTTTAGCTGCTTCACTAGCATAAGCTTTTCCCCAAAAAGGAAAAGCCAGACGCCATCCAATTTCAACACAAGGGGTAAAATGTGCGTCCCATGTTGGTGAATTTAAGCCAACAAAACCAATAAATTGCTGCCTTGTTTTTTCTTCAACAGCCCATAAAGTATAGTCTTTTTCTATTAATTGAATTTTCATACGATTAATAAAATCAGTTACCGTCTCCATAAGCCATAAAGAAGGGAAATATTCCATTACACGCGGATCTTGCCCCATCTCATAAAAAGGCAGAACATCATCATCGCGCCACTCTCTTAATAAAAGACGTTCTGTTTCAATATTTTTCATAATTAAGACGTTCCAGATGCTTAGGCCCTTTAATGTTTGTCTTTTCTTTTTATTTCTGCAATTTTAAAACGCCATTCAGCAGGGCCTTGTTCATGAATGGACTCTCCTTGCGTTGTAACTGCGACTGTTACAGGCATATCTTTGACAATAAACTCTCGCATGGCCTCCATTCCTAATTCTTCAAACGCTATAATTTTTGAAGCGGTGATTGCTTTGGATATTAAATAGGCAGCTCCACCTACTGCAATTAAGGAAACAGCCTGATGCTTTTTGATAAGCTTAATAGCCTCTGGTCCGCGTTCTCCCTTGCCAATCATGCCTAAAAGTTGAGTTTTCTCGAGCATTAACCCAGTAAACTTATCCATCCTAGTAGCAGTGGTTGGTCCAGCCGGCCCTACAACCTCAGTAGCTGCAGCAGGAACAGGTCCTACATAATAAATAAGTTTATTAGTTAAATCGACATTATTAGGTAATGAAGCGCCCTTTTCTAATAATTCAGCCATTTTTTTATGGGCTGCATCACGCGCCGTAATCAAGGTGCCAGATAACAGTAAGGTTTCTCCTAATTTCCAAGTGCTAATTTCTTTACGAGTTAAACTATTGATATCTACTTTTCTTAAAGAACTAGTATCCCACTTCAGATCAGGCCATTGAATTTCAGGAGGAAGAAATTCAATGGGCCCATTGCCATCTAAAATAAAACTTAGGTGACGAGTCGCGGCACAATTAGGGATGAGGGCTATAGGTAAACTTGCAGCATGTGTAGGATAATCTTTAATTTTCACATCTAATACTGTTGTAAGCCCTCCTAAACCTTGTGCTCCTATCCCTAAATCATTTATTTTTTCATAAAGTTCAATTCGCAAGCTATCTAAGTGATTACGCTCTATTTTTTCATAAAGATCTTGAATATCAACCGGTTCCATTAATGCCTCTTTGGCCATTAGCATGGCTTTTTCAGCATTACCACCAATCCCCACACCTAAGATACCAGGGGGACACCAACCCGCACCCATAAGGGGAATTTGTTCTATTATCCAATCAACAATATTATCGGAAGGATTTAATACGGTGAATTTAGCTTTATTTTCAGAACCAAAGCCTTTTGCTGCAACACTGACTTTAATATTATCTCCCGACACTAATTCCATATGAATAACAGCCGGCGTATTATTTTTCGTATTTTCGCGTTTCCCTGCAGGATCAGCAACAATCGAAGCTCTTAAAGGATTAACAGGATTAGTATAGGCTAACTCTATACCTTTATTGACCATCTCATCGATTGTTAAATCAGTATTCCATTGAACATTCATACCTATTTTAAGGAACACTACGGCCTGTCCTGTATCTTGACAGATAGGTCTTCGTCCCTCAGCGGCCATTTTTGAATTAATTAAGATTTGGGCTATTGCATTTCGCGCGCGCCCTGAACGCTCTTTTTTATAAGCCAAAAACATGGCATTAATAAAATCAGCGGAATGATAATAAGAAATGTATTGAAAAGCATTAGCAATGCTTTGAATAAAATCTTCTTTCTGAATAATAGTCATAAAGTTACTTTAATCCCTACTCCAATTCATCTTAAAGCTGAAAGGCCATAGAGATTAGTAATTTATAGAAAAGCCAGATCTTATTATCTGGCTTTTCTTGTAATTATTCAGCAGTAGTTAATGATACGTCTTGAGCTTTTAAGCCCTTAGGACCTTTATCAAGCAAAAAGGTAACGACGTCATTTTCGTGTAATGTTTTAAATCCAGCACCTTGAATGTCTTTGTAATGCACAAAGATATCATCGCCTTGTTGATTTATAATAAATCCAAATCCTTTTTTTTCATTAAACCATTTAACCTGGCCTGTTTCTCTTTGCGACATTAGCTATCCCCTTTGTCATAAACTCTGTATATCTTTTTATAATTATTCTCATACCGATGTCTAGCACGCCTTACTACAGCTTAAAATAATATTATTCATAAGCAATTTGCGTATAATGACACTTCAAACAGCATCCATTCAGCTGCTGTTTAATTAGCATAACAGTTTTTTATTGATTGTTAAGGATTTTTTTTAATTATATCTATGTTTTTAATAATTTTTTACTTTAGGAATACACAATGAATTATACGAAATCAGCTTTTATAAAATTAGCTCTAGAATGCCAAGTTTTAAAATTCGGTGAGTTCACTTTAAAGTCTGGTCGTATAAGTCCTTATTTTTTTAATGCAGGTTTATTTTATACAGGCACTGCCCTCCAACAACTAGGTCAGTTTTACGCTCATGCCCTAATAGAGAATAAAGTTGAGCTTGATCATTTATTTGGTCCTGCCTATAAAGGCTTACCTTTAGCCACTGCTACCGCAATTGCCTTAAGCCAACACAATAAAAACATCACTGTTACCTTTAATCGTAAGGAAGTAAAAGATCATGGTGAAGGAGGTCAACTGATTGGTGCTCCTCTAACTGGAAAAACAATTATTATTGATGATGTGATTACTGCAGGAACTGCTTTTAGAGAAGCTCAATCTTTAATAAAAACACAGGGTGGTCAACTCACTGGAGTTATTATTGCCCTAAATCGTTGTGAACAAGGTCAAACTAATAAATCAGCGCTTTCAGAAATCTCTGACCAAGGCATAAAGGTCTATTCAATTATTAATTTTTTCGACTTAATTGATTATTTAAAAAATAATAACCAAGAAAATGAACTCAAAAAAATGCAAGCCTACTATGAACGCTATGGCTCAGAATTATAAGAACAGGACTTTGGAAAACTCCCAAGCGCTTCGTTAAAAGAAATTTTTAATTCGGTCATTTAATTAATCTAAATTTCCTTCTTTTGCCTCGACCATGAGATTTTTCCAAAGCTCTGAAGCAACTTAAAATAAAGTTCATGAGAAAGTTTTATTGGAAAGTCATATTTGAGTTCAGGTTGAACGAAAGATGACTTTACAACGTGTCTTCATCTCGTAATTCTAGCCAAATTGCATTAAGAATGGCAAAAAAACAGGCTAATCCTGTGCCTAAAATCCAAGAAAAATACCACATAGTTTCTCCTTAATCGAGAATAGTCTAATAAGATGAATCACTGTCCGCAATTGTTTGTTCGGTTACTTTCCCTCTCAACACTTTATACACCCAAGCAGTGTAAGCAAGAATAATAGGTAGGAAAATAACAGTAACCACTAACATGATAAATAAAGTCAGTTGACTTGAAGAACTATCCCATACTATCAAGCTGAATTTAGGATTTGTAGAAGACGGTAAGATAAAGGGAAACATACTGATGCCCACCGTTGCAATTAAACATCCAACACTTAAGGCACTAAATACAAAAGATAAGAGTGCTTTTCTTGCAGAAAGTATCGCGAAAAATGCTCCCAGAATACTTAATATAGGAACAGCAATACTAATAGGATATAGGCTGTAGTTTGTAAACCAGGCTCCTGTTTGTCTCATTGCCTGTTTGTATAAAGGATTAGACGGTCCATCATGAGGCACTAAGCTTTGTAGTGCATAGCCGTCAATCCCATAATAAGTCCAAAACCCTAAGCTAACAAATAAAAGAATAACGAGACCTGCTGAATAACGAGCAGCCTTTCTAGATCTTTGCTGTATTAAGCCCTCTGTTTTTATTTGCAGGAAAAAAGCACCATGCATCGCTAACATCAAAACGGATAACAAGCCACAAGCTAGGGCAAAAGGATTTAATAGATCTATAAAAGTACCGGTATAAAAAATACGTAAACTCTCATCATAATAAAAAGGAACACCCTGTAATACATTACCTACAGCAACACCAAAAATTAATGAGGGAACAAAGCCACTAACAAATAAAGCCCAATCCCAAACAGTACGCCATTTAGGATTATCTAATTTAGAGCGGTATTTAAGTCCAACAGGGCGTAAAATAAGTGCTAAAAGAATAAGAAGCATTGCGAGATAAAAACCAGAAAAAGATAAAGCGTACAAATCTGGCCAAGCAGCGAAAATAGCTCCGCCACCCAAGATAAACCAGACCTGATTTCCTTCCCAGGTAGGTGCAATGCTGTTAATTAAAACCCTTCGCTCCATATCCGTTTTGGTCAGCCATGGTAACCACATAGCTACTCCAAGATCAAAACCATCCATGATGGCAAAACCAATGAGTAAAATACCAATTAACAACCACCAAATTACTCTCAATGTTTCATAATCTAAAGGCATGATAGCTCCTCAATTAATGCGCGTGCATTCCATCAGGTCCAAGACGAATATATTTCGCCATCAAATAAAGTTCTACCACAGCAAGAACGCTATAAAACAATACAAATCCCACAATAGAAGTGATGACCTGACTAGAATCTACGGAGGAACCCCCCATAAAAGTAGGTAAGATACCTTGCACTACCCAAGGTTGTCGCCCATATTCAGCAACGACCCACCCTAACTCCGCCGCCACCCAAGGTAGTGGTAAAGAATAAAAAGCAATGCGATGGTACCAGCGCGCATGATGTAATTGGTGTTTTGCAGATAAATAGAATCCTGTCGCAAATAACAAAATAAAATAAAGACCACAAGCAACCATTATTCTGAAGGCAAAAAACATGGGCAGTACTTTAGGTTTTAAATCATTGGCAGCTTGATTAATTTGTTCTTCCGTAGCATCAAGCACATTTTCCGTATATCTCTTTAATAAAAGAGCATAGCCTAAATTGTCTTTATGAGACTCTAATAAGACCTTTGCCTGCTCATCATTGGGATTTTTTTGTAAGAGAACTAAGGCTTGATAAGCTAACATTCCATCTTTAATTTTGACTTTTCCCTGTTCTATTAATTCCACAATACCATCTAATTGAGTATTAAAAGAGCGGGTCGCAATAATACCTAAAACAAAAGGAATATCGATTGCATAGCGAGTAGTTAAGTTTTTTTCATCAGGAATGCCAAAAACTGTAATACTAGCCGGTGCTTTTTCTGTGTGCCACATGGCCTCCATAGTAGCAATTTTCATTTTTTGGTTCGCATTAGCTACATAACCACTTTCATCGCCTAATACCACTACCGACAAAGCAGAAGCTAAACCAAAAGAAACGGCTACTGTCATAGAGCGCTTAGCAAATTCTTTATTCCGATCACGTAAAAGAAAATAAGCACTCACTGATAAAACAAACATAGCACCCGTAACATAACCAGCACTAATAGTATGGACAAATTTAGCTTGGGCTACTGGGTTAAACAAAATATCATAAAAACTTTCCACTTCCATACGCATGGTTTTGTAATCAAAATACGCCCCTACTGGATTTTGCATCCACCCATTAGCGATTAAAATCCACAATGCCGAAAGGTTAGTCCCCAAAGCCAATAACCAAGTACATAGCATGTGTTTAAATTTGGATAACTTATTCCATCCAAAGAAAAATAGGCCCACAAAGGTAGCTTCTAAAAAGAAGGCCATCATTCCTTCAATAGCCAAAGGCACACCAAATACATCGCCTACATAATGTGAGTAATAGGACCAATTAGTGCCAAATTGGAACTCCATTGTTAAGCCTGTTGCTACACCTAAAACGAAATTAATTCCAAAAAGTACGCCCCAATACTTCACCATTTGACGCCATATTTCCCTCCCAGTCATTACGTAAACTGTTTCCATAATGGCGAGCATGACTGAAAGTCCCAAGGTCAACGGCACAAAAAGAAAATGATACAAGGCCGTTAAAGCAAATTGTAAACGGGAAAGATCAACCACCTCACTTGCTGGAATCATTAAAGTCACCTTTTATTGGTCGTGGAGAAACTGATTGCGCTTTAGAACCTAATAACCAAGCATCATTTTTTTCATGTTTGGGATGCATTGTTCGGACACAAAACCACCATAACAAAAAAAGGAGTAAAAACTTGATGATCAGAGTTAAAGAAATATCGCGGGTAAGTGGCTTCATAAAGAATACTCACTAAAATGCATGGACGTAATACTACCTTATTTCTTAGAAAAATTCACTTGGGCATTGACAAATAAACGATTTATTAATACTATCATGTTACAGCACGTTAACACATTAATACATTATCATGAAATCACATACTACTTTAAACCATTCGGCTTTACCCGACTTAATGCATGCCATTAGCTTGTTAAAAAATGAACAAGAAGCGATTCAGTTTTTTACAGATTTATGTACTCCGGCAGAACTAGAATCGATGGCGGATCGTTGGCAAGTGATTCCCCTGCTTCGTCAAGGAATCCCTTATCGTAGTATTCATGAACAAACCGGAGTAAGTGTTACCACCATTACACGCGTAGCCCGTTGCCTTAGCCTTGGTACGGGTGGTTACAATTTAATTGCCGATAGGAAGAAACAGCTGTGAATAGTCGTTTACGTTTAGCCTTACAAAAAAAAGGTCGTTTATCAGAAGAAACACTTATCCTCTTAAAAGCTTGTGGATTAAAATTTCGTATCAAACCTAATGCCCTCTTGACCCATGTAGATAATTTCTCCATTGATTTACTTTTTGTACGTGATGACGATATCCCTACTCTAGTGTTTGATAAATTATGTGATGGCGGAGTCGTTGGCGAGAATGTTTTATTAGAGGCCTCATTAGCTCAACCACAAAAACAATATAAAAAGCTCTTATCCTTAGGCTCTTGTACCTGTCGCTTATCCCTCGCTGTTCCTGAAACCTTCGATTACCGCGGTCCAGGAAGTTTAGAAGGAAAACGCATAGCTACTAGTTACCCTCAACTTCTCAAGCAATATCTACAAGAACATAAAATTTGCGCGGAAAGCCTTGTCCTTTCAGGTTCTGTAGAGGTTGCACCCCGCATGGGAATGGCTGATGCTATTTGCGATTTAGTGTCTAGCGGACAAACCTTAGAAGATAATAAGCTCAAAGAAGTAGATATAGTCCTTCAGAGCCAAGCAATCTTCATCCAAACACAAAAAACACTGAGCTTTGAACAACAACAATTATTAGATATGTTAACGCGCCGTATTCAAGCCGTACAACAAGCCCAAGAGCGTAAATACATAGTCTTTCATGCCCCAAGCCACGCCTTAAATGCAATAGCAAATCAACTTCCAGGAGCTGAGTCGCCAACAATACTTCCTCTTCCGGGAAGTAAAGATAAAGTGGCAGTGCATGTGGTGTCTAGTGAGGGTGTATTTTGGAGCACCTTAGAAACCATTCAGAGTCTAGGGGCAAGCTCAATTCTCGTTTTACCTATCGAAAAGATGTTGGAGTAATAAAATGTTATCTGTAATTAATTGGCCAAGCTTATCTACTCTAGAACAAAAAGAATGCTTAACACGCTCGACTCAAGTACATTTTGTTAAGGACGCGGTGTTAGCAATTATTCAACAAGTGCAAAATCAAGGTGACAAAGCCTTATTCGCTTTAACAGAGCAATTTGATGGTGTTGCATTAGAGCAGCTTCAAATTTCTCCTGAGAAAATCCAAAAAGCGTCTATTAGTTCCAATGCACTTAAGGCAATTCAAGAGGCTATAAAAACAATTTCCGTTTATCATAAGACTCTAATACCAGAAGAAAATACGATAAGCACCGCTCCAGGCATTTCCATTACCACTACTTATAGACCTATCCAACGCGTTGGTTTATATGTACCGGGGGGAAATAATACACCACTGGTTTCTTCTTTACTGATGCAAGCAATACCTGCACAAGTTGCTGGTTGTCCTATTAAAATATTGTGTACTCCTCCCAATCCTAAAGGAGAAATAGATCCTCACTTATTAGTAGCAGCACGTTTATCAGGGATTGAAACTATATATAGTATTGGTGGAGCGCAAGCCATTGCTGCTATGGCTTATGGTACTGAAAGTATTAGCAAGGTAAATAAATTATTTGGTCCCGGTAATAGCTATGTTACCGAAGCTAAAACTCTAGTATCTATCGATCCTTTAGGTGCTGCGATTGATTTGCCTGCAGGCCCTTCAGAGGTCATGATTAGCGCTGATAAAGAAGCGAACCTCACTTTTGTAGCAGCTGATTTATTAGCTCAGGCCGAACACGGTCCAGATTCTCAAGTTATCTTGCTTTGTGATAATGCGGATATTGCAGTTGGAGTAAACCAACACTTAAAAGAGCAGCTGCCTCTTTTATCTCGTCAAGCTATTGCTCAACGTTCTTTAGCCACAAGTAAAATCATTGTTTGTCCTGATAAGGATGCGCAAATTGACATTATTAATTCTTATGCTCCTGAGCACTTGATTATTAATAGAGTTGATGTTGAATCTTGGGTAGATAAAGTAACTTCTGCAGGAACTGTATTTTTAGGTCCTTGGGCTGCAGAGACTTTAGGCGATTACATCACTGGAAGTAATCACGTCTTACCGACTAATGGCTTTGCAAAATCTTATAATGGCTTAAGTACCTTAGATTTCTTGACTCGTTTTACCGTACAAAGAATTTCTAAAGAAGGAATTAAAGCGCTTGGTCCAGCAGCTGTTTCTCTAGCACAAATAGAAGGTTTAGATGCGCACGCCAAAGCGGTGCAACTAAGACTTAAGGAATTGGGGGTTTAAATGTCTGTACTTAATTTAATAAGACCGGAGTTACTAAGTTACCCTCTTTATACTGGTGAAAAGGAAGCAAGCTATCGTTTGCATGCCAATGAATTGCCTTGGTCGCCAATAGAGGGGTCATCTTACAATTGTTATCCTAGTTATGAAGAAGAAGTAAAAGTTAGACAGCAATTAGCCGCTCACTACGGTATTCACTACCAACAAATTATTTTAACCAGAGGTAGTGATGAGGGTATAGATCTACTGACACGCTTGTTTTTAACCGCAGGGAAAGATGCGTTTTTATACTGCCCTCCTACTTTTTCTATGTACGCTTTCTACGTCCGCTTACAACAAGCAGAGTTATTAGAATGCCCTTTAGATGGTAACAATAATTTTGCATTATCATTGGAGAAGCTAAAAAATAGCTGGCGACCTAATTGTAAAATAATTATGTTGTGCAATCCGAATAATCCCACAGGAACTTTAGTAGATCTAGAATTCATCGCTACTCTTTGTGAACTCTATCGCGATCGCTCCTTAATTGTGGTTGATGAGGCTTATATAGAGTTCACGGAGAGCACGAGTGCCATTTCATTAATTAATCAGTTTGATAATTTAATTATTTTACGCACCCTATCGAAAGCTTATGGTTTGGCCGGAATTCGTTTAGGCTCTATGATTGCTCAAGCCTCTATTATTGAGGCAATTAAGAAAATAACCGCACCTTATACTATTCCAACGACTACTTTAGAGATAGCGCAACAAGCTTTGAGTACTAAGCACTGGTTTATTTCAGCAATCAAAAAAATTCAACTAGAACGAGAAAAACTCTTTACTCAATTAAGCACCATATCCTGGATAGAAAAGATTTATCCCTCGAAAACAAACTTTATTTTAATCAAAACTTCCTACGCCCAAACAATAGCCGATTATTTGGCGCAAAAAAATATAGCTATTAGACAATTTTCCTCGAACTCCCTACTCCACCAACATCTTCGTATTACTGTCGGGAGTGAAGAGCAAAATGCACAACTACTTAACGTGCTTTTTTCTTTTAATGTTTTAGAGAATTTAGGAATTAAATGATGCAAAGAATATTATTTATCGATCGTGATGGCACTTTGATTGAAGAGCCTTTTGATTTTCAAGTAGATGCCTTAAATAAAATTAAACTAGTTCCAGGAGTGATTCCCGCTTTATTGAAATTAAAAAAGGAAGGCTTTCAATTAGTTATGGTCAGCAACCAAAATGGGGTAGGTACGCCTTCTTTTCCAGAGACACAATTCAGCCTTTGCCAAGAATTTACTCTTAATCTTTTTTCCTCCCAAGGAATAGAATTTAATCCTATTTTTATTTGCCCCCATCGTCCAGAAGACAATTGTACTTGTCGTAAACCTAAAACGGGTTTAGTGGACCAATTTATGAAAGAACATAGTATTGATAAACACTATTCCTGGGTTATTGGCGATAGAGAGACTGATAAAGAATTAGCAATGAATCTAGGTGTGCAATTTCTTCCTGTTTCGCCAATTCACTCTTGGGACAATATTGTTCAGGCAATCATAAGAAAAACGCGGAGTTTTTCTCTTGTAAGAACAACTAAAGAAACTGATATTGAATTGGAGCTTACTTTAGATAGTGATCAACAAAATAGTATTAATACGCCCCTACCTTTTTTTAATCACATGCTTGAACAAATCTCCAAGCATGCGGGCTTTGATCTAAAACTACAGGCCAAAGGGGATATAGAAGTAGACGATCATCATTTAGTGGAAGACGTTGCTCTTGCCTTAGGCGAAGCATTAAAAGGAGCTCTTGGTGATAAACGTGGCATTAATCGCTATGGATTTACTCTTCCTATGGACGAATCCTTGGCAAACATCGCTATAGATTTAAGCGGACGTAGCTTTTGCGAATTTAAAGGAACATTCACCCGCGAATTTGTTGGAGGAATGGCTACAGAAATGGTTCCCCATTTCTTTAATTCCCTGGCTAACTCTTTAAGTGCGAGCATTCATCTTACTGTGACGGGCAGCAATCATCACCATATGATTGAAGCCTGTTTTAAATCCTTAGGCCGAGCTTTGCGTCAAGCCTGTGCACGATCGGATGATTATCTTCCCTCCACTAAGGGATTATTATGATAGCTATCATTGATGTGAGCGGCACTAATCTGAGCTCATTAACAAACGCGTTTAATAGACTGGGTTATGAATCTGTTTTGACCCATGATAAGCAAGAAATTCTTAAGGCAAGTCATGTCATTTTGCCAGGAGTAGGAACCGCAAGTTATGGAATGGATGCACTAGAAACTTATGATTTAGTAGATCTTATTCGCTCCTTGACCCAACCCTTATTAGGAATCTGTTTAGGGATGCAATTATTGTTAGAGAGCAGCGAAGAAGGCAATGTGGCTTGTCTTGGCTTAATTCCTGGGATTGCAGAACAATTGCTTCCGCAAAAGAATTACCCCGTACCCCATATGGGATGGAACACCTTACGATGGACAACTAACTCTCCTCTTCAACAGGATTTATCTGAAGAAGACTACGTCTATTTTGTGCATAGCTTTGCTTTAAAAAACAGTCCTTACGCCATCGCTCAATGCGATTATCGTGAATCCTTTGCTGCTGTTATCAACAAAGACAATATTTTTGGCATGCAGTTTCATCCAGAGAAGTCAGCTGATCTTGGATTAAAACTACTTTCTAACTTTCTATCTTTGGAGACAAGCCCATGCTAATTATTCCGGCTATTGATGTACTAGAAGGCTCTTGTGTACGACTCAAACAAGGCCAATTTAATCAGCAAACTCAATTTGCTGTCTCACCTATTGAGCGCGCAGCTTATTTTAGTCAAGCTGGCGCCAAAAGAATGCATGTAGTTGATTTAGACGGAGCACGCACTGGATCTATGCAACAACTAAGCTTAATTCAAGCAATGCAAGACTGTGGCATTGAAATCCAGGCGGGCGGTGGTATTAGAACCTTCGCGCAAGCAGAACAATGTTTGGCTGCTGGAATAAAAAACATAGTTTTAGGTAGCATTGCGCTTACTAATCCAAGCTTGACCCAAGAACTAATTAATACTTTTGGCACAGATAAAATAATTCTTGCTTTAGATATCAGCTTAAAAGACTCGGTACCTATTCCCGCCACTCATGGATGGCAAAGCTTAAGCGATAAGAACTTATGGGAAATTACCACTTATTATCAACAACTTGGAATTCAGAATATACTGTGCACCGACATTGCTTGCGATGGCATGATGAATGGACCGAATTTTTCTTTATATCAACAAGCAGTCGCCTATTTTCCTGACATTAATTGGCAAGCATCCGGTGGTATTCGTCATGAACAGGATATTCACCAATTAGCAAAGATAGGCGTAGCAGCTGCTATCTTAGGTCTCACTTTATATCAAGGGCATTTTGATTTAGCACAATGTGTTTCTCAATATGCTGCTTAATTCACGATTTAGGAGCTGTATTTGATGTTAAGCAAACGTATTATTCCTTGTCTTGACGTACGTGATAATCAAGTCGTCAAAGGCATTGGCTTTCGTAATCACCGCATCGTAGGAGAGATTCTCCCCTTAGCAACTCATTATTCTAATTCAGGAGCCGATGAATTGGTTTTCTATGATATTACTGCAAGTTGCGAGGAGCGTACGGTTAGTCTCCAATGGATTAGCCAAGTAGCACAAACTTTAGCTATTCCTTTTACCGTAGCCGGAGGTATTCGGACTTTTGATCAGGCTAAAGCCATTTTGCATGCCGGAGCGGATAAAATTTCAATTAATAGCCCTGCTCTAGAAAACCCTAATTTAATCAATGAATTATCTAAGCAATTTGGCAGTCAATGTGTGGTTGTGGGCATTGACAGTCAATGGATTATGGATGATTACTACGTACATCAATATACAGGAAGTGAAAAAACCAGCAGAAATGCACAACGTAGCACGAGGGAATGGATAAAAGAAATACAAGATCGCGGCGCCGGCGAAGTGGTACTTAATTGCATGCAGGCTGATGGTAGGCGTGCAGGCTATGATCTTCCGCAATTGCAAGAAATGGGTACTTTATGTCAGATACCCATGATTGCCTCCGGGGGAGCTGGTTCACTCACCGACTTTAGTGAGGTTTTTCTTAAAACAAACATTAGTGGTGCTTTGGCAGCAAGTGTTTTTCATGACAAAATACTAACAATAAATGAAGTTAAATCAGCGCTTAAGGCGTTAAAAATAGAGGTGCGATTATGAGCGATATTGAAATTAATTCACTAGAGTGGCATAAAATGGAGGGTCTATTACCTGCCATTATTCAAAATGCGGATAATGGCCAGGTATTGATGCTTGGCTATATGAATAGAGAAGCCCTAATTGCAACGCTAACCAGTGGCCAATTAACTTTATATAGTCGCACACGACAAAGATTATGGCGTAAAGGTGAAACCTCAGGAAATAGTATGGCCCTGCACCAAATTAGTGCTGATTGTGATAATGACAGTCTTCTAGTACAAGTTATTCCTAAAGGCCCTGCTTGTCATAAAGGTTATATCAGTTGTTATCAGCCCCATCTTACTAGTGTTCTTGGCTTTTTAGATGAGCTAATAATTCTTATTAATGAGCGAGCAGAAAATCCAGAGGAAAACAGTTATACCGCGCAACTCTTAGACTCAGGAATTAAGCGCTGTGCACAAAAAGTAGGGGAAGAAGCAGTTGAAACCGTAATCGCAACTATCAACGGCGATCGAGAAGAAATAATGAATGAAAGTGCTGATTTAATCTACCATTTATTGGTATTACTAAAAGCAGCAGAACTGAGTTTTTATGAAGTACTTAATTGTTTGAAAGAACGAGATAAAACAACTCATCTTTAGTACATTAAAACGCCACACCTTCTGCGACTTTGTCCCTGAGAGATCCCCCAAATGTGCACCCGACATACCGCGCTTTATGCGCGGACCTATTAATAGGTTAACTCATATCTGAGGGATTTTATGTTTAAATAGAAGCTATACTTATAAATAAGAATCTAAAAAATCATTAATTTTAGCATCATTATGAAGCTGAAAAACAAATGAAATTAATAAGAAATGCATAGGACTCGCTCAGTAAATGTAATTCTGCAAATAAGAAAATATTATTATACGAACTATTGATAACGGTATTACTTTCTTACTTTCATGTGCTATTGCGGCTTATCGGATTGGTGCTTGAATCAGAAGCTTAGGAAAAAGAGCTGTATTTATCTTTAGGAGTAACTAATAAGCAGAGTACAGGGGATAATGATGGAAAAGAAACGCATTCTTCTTGTTGATGATAATGAGGCCATTCATCTTGATTTCCGTAAGGTTTTTGATTTGAATAAAACAAACTCGACTCTGTCTGATCTTGAAAGTCAGCTTTTTGAGCACTGTGAAAAATCATCCAATATTTTTGCTTCTTATCCTTCTTTTGATATTGATTCGGTTTATCAAGGATTAGATGCTATTGCTTTAGTAAAAGCCAATAGGGATAAAAATCAGCGTTATGCATTGGCATTTATTGATATGCGTATGCCACCAGGTATTGATGGAGTTGATACTATTGAAAAGTTATGGGAAATTGATCCCGATCTTCAAGTAGTGATTTGCACTGCCTACAGTGATTATTCGTTTGATCAAATTTATCAAAGGTTAAAAGGTTCAGATAATTTTTTAATTTTAAAAAAACCCTTTGATATTGTGGAAATACTCCAGTTAAGCTCTTCACTTACTAAAAAATGGGAATTGAGTCAGATAGCACAATCAACTATTGATCAAAGTAAAAAGATAATTGATAAAAACTATGAAGAACTTGAATCACTTTATATAGAGTTAAAACAATCTCAAGCACAAATAGTGCAGCAGGATAAGCTTGCTTCTATAAAACAGTTAGCTGCAGGAGTGGCTCTTGAAATAAATAATCCTATTGCCTTTGTTATTAGTAATAATGAAATATTAAAAAATTATTATAATATTTTCAAAATAATATTTGATGATATAGATAAAGAACTTACACAGATTGACTCTAATAAAACGATTTCGGATTTAAAACAATATTGGGATAATCTGAGTACAGAGAAAAATGTACTATTTCTTATTTACGACAGTTCTGAGCTTATTAAGCAGTCCTTAGATAGTTTAATACGTGTTAGAGACATTGTTTCTGATTTAAAAACTTTTGCCCGTACAAATGAAGCTGAAATTCAAAACGCTAATATCAACCAATGCTTAGACTCTACTCTAAAAATACTTAATCTTAATAATGAATTAAAGTATAAATGTACCGTTATAAAAAAGTACGCTGAATTACCTTTGATACGATGTTATCCTAGTAAACTTAATCAAGTATTTATGAATTTATTAGTCAATGCCTGTCAAGCTATTACTGAAAAAGGACAGATTATAATTACTACAAAATTAATTGAAAATCTAATTGAGATTACAGTTGAAGATACAGGCTCAGGAATACTATCAGAAAATATAACAAAATTATTTGATCCCTTTTTTACAACAAAAAAAGCCGAGGAAGGTACAGGCCTAGGTTTATCAATTAGTTATAACATTATTAAAGAGCACCATGGCTCTATTAAAGTGGACAGTGCAGGCTTAAGACAAGGAGCCATTTTTACTATTTTATTGCCTGTGACAGGTATTTAACAAATCAAGGCTAAGTTTATAATGCCACTACTTTTTCGGACAATAAAATTTAGTATTTAATTCCTAAACAGTTAAAATAAGTCATAACATTTAGGAAGCCTTATTAATGAGTAAAAAACAAAAGACGTATACAGCTGAGTTTAAAACTAAAATAGTTTTAGAGTT
>CANJQE010000039.1 GCA_947476305.1 Legionellaceae bacterium | reverse complement strand
TCTATCGCGAATTCGACCATCCCCTTCATATCGATGGCGTAATTCTAATTCACTTTTCTGCTCTTCACTGATTGGCGTAAATCTCATCCCGACTTTTTACTGCATTTCAAATGATTTTTCCAGTACTTTCAATGGCGATGGGTATAGATGGTTGGATGACAACGCTTAGTTCTTTAGGAGGCGCTGTATTTAATAATATAGCAGCTTTTGGTGGCTTTCTGGCTCGTATTCAAGGAATTACTTTTGCTGCAGCCCCCTGGTTTTTTGTTGCCGGTTTTAGTGTAGGAACTCTCTATCAGTTTGCTATGGCGTCTCTTAATGCACTACGAGCCTATGAGTCACCTGCTGATTCCACTCAGCGTCAGCATTATTTTCAGGCTGCTTCATATAATCTAATGATGACTCTTCAGTTAGCCTCTTGTGTTACCGCTATTGTATTATTTAATTTATTTCCAGCGAATACTCTATTGATTACTGCTTTTGCATTAACCGTGGTAACTATTAATGTTGGTAGTTGTATTTGGCGTTTTCTTTCAAGTGAGACAAAGAAAGAAATTAAAAAGGAATTAGGTTTTGGTAAACCAGAACAAGAGACCAATCCAGAACAGGTTGTAGTCTTAGATAAAATTGCTCTTAATGAAGTAGCTCCACCTCAGCATACTCGCTTGTTTACCACCTGCGATCATAGCGAAGTCATTAAAAAAATGAATCATGAAGACAGCCAAAAATACCTTCGTATTTATATTACAAGGAAATTATCAGTATTGGTTAAAAATGGGAATAATGAAAAAAATCAGCAGAAAATCGAAGTACTCCAATTATTAGAGCAAGTACTTATTAAAAATACCTCGATGCCTGATCAAGGAAAAATACATAAAAAATACCCACGTTTGGTGGATAATTTTTGGTGTGAGAAGAGTGATACTCTGCAATTACTGGATGCAGTGGGACATTATTGTAAAAATGATCAGGATCTGCATAGACAGGTGCAGGCAAGACCTGGATTGTAAATAATAAAATTCATTTTCTCTGCAGTATCTTTAACCATGGGTTCATCTTTACTTTTCTTAAGCGCATTATTAGTTGCTTTATAAATATTTAATTATTTTATAATATTTTTATTTTTAATTGCGCCTTAATTAAGAATAATTTATTTGTATTGTTAGCCTTGCTGTTGTAAATTACCCTGTTTTTTTGTGAGTAATAATCTAATGTTTACTGTAACTCAGCAGCCTGCACCGGCAAGAGCTGCTATCCCTCGTTTAACTGTACTAATACCGCCAAGACCCACTGTTGAAAAAGTCCTAATTAGTCTTAGAAATAGAGAGGCAAATATAAGTTTATCCTCTTTATTACTTTCTCATGAGGACATGCAAGGTCTAATTGCTGCTTTTTCAATTCTGCCTTCTAAATCAATTAGTACTCTTTTTGTAAGCCAAATATTTACTAATCCTAGCGTAGAGTTTCACGAGGATTTGGTTCAATTCTGGAATGCAATCAAACATAAAGTGCAAAAAATTATTTGGGATCAAAATAAATTTTATAAAAAATTTCTTAACTATCTGGCAGAAGAAATAAAAAAAGATCCAAGTGTGGCCTCTTGTGAATTTCGGCTTTGTGATAATACTGACTCCTCTGTTTCAGCTAACTCTGTTATATCTCCAGTATTCAGGGCTAGTACACCTAGAGGTACAGGAGCATTTTTTCCTCCAGGAGGCTCTCCAAGAGCGGCTTCCTCTGTAGAGACTACAGATCAAGAGCTGAGTGGACCTAGTAATGGTCTATAGACAAGATATTAATAAGAAGCGAGTTATATGCCAGCAATACTTATTTTAAGACATAACTCATTTTTGCTAACGGTGAACCAAAAATTAGTGACCAATCTTCTTGTATCTCAAACTATAGAAGCAGAAATAATAGCGCCTAAAGAGTTTATAGCATTAACAATAGCTAGTGGGGATGCAAGTCGAACGAAGCTTATGAGTACCTTAGTTCGGTTGGCTCAAAAATGGCCTTCTAATGTAGATGTAATTTTTTTTGAAGCAAATCTAGGTTTTCCAGGTCATGAAGATTTAAATGAAACCACTGTTAAAATGCTGGAATTTTTAATTGATAACTATCCGGAGGCGCTTTTTTTATTAAAAAGTCATACCGAACAAGCTATTATAAATGCAGCTAAGCTTTTAAAAAATAAAGGCGTTCCAGTAGAGCGTATTATTAGCTCAGGGAGCATTGATGCCTTTACTGATGAGATGAAAGAATTAATTTGTGATAAATTAACTGAACGTGTTGCACCTCGTCCATAATATAAGAATCTCAAAAACTTAAGGAAAGAAGATGAAGTTAAAAGGAAAGCTAGCCATTATTACAGGAGGTGCTAGGGGAGTAGGTTTCGCTATTGCAGAACGTTTTATTCAAGAAGGAGCAAAAGTTGCTTTTACAGGGAGAAACCAGAGTGTACTTGAAAAGGCACAAAAACAACTAGGCGATGCTAGTTTTGCAGTTCAAGCTGATGTAACGCAAGCCCATGACATGGAGCAATTTTATAAGGCTGTTCATCATCATTTCAATCAAAAGGTGGATATCATTGTTGCCAATGCAGGAGTTTCTCATCCTACTCCTCTAGCAGATACTCCTGACTCTATTTGGCAGTAAATATTAAATACTAATATTAATGGTGTTGTTCATACGGTGCAAAAATCATTGAGCTATTTAAATTCTGGAAGCTCCATTATTTTAATTTCTTCGGTGGCAGCAAAGCACGGAGTAAAAAATTTCTTTGCTTATTGCGCCTCAAAAGCTGCTGTTTCTTCTATGGCAAAATCATTTGCTGCTGAATTAATAGAGCAAAAAATTCGCGTTAATTCGATTTCACCAGGACCAATTAAAACCTCTATGTTAGATGGCTTAGGTTTTACCGAAGAGGAGCTGAAACAATGGGCACCGATAAAACGTATTGCTGAGGTTGAAGAAATTGCTTCGGCAGCACTTTATTTAGCCTCTGATGAGGCTTCCTTCATTACGGCAAGTGATTTAGCAATTGACGGTGGTATTTCGGGCATTAGTCCACTTTAGTTGGAGTTAATTAAGGTGAGTTCGGAATAAATAGTTTACTTAGTACCGCAGACCGTTCGGGCTGGCAAACCTGGTCACAGTACACAGCTTTCGAGGCGGAAGCTGTGTACTCGCCTCCGCCATTAAGTTAAGAAAAATCGCAGGTTGGGTCGCGACCCATAGCCGTTAGGTTAAGGATTGTCCTTCCCGTGAAGACAGGAATCTATCATGCTTTGGTACCATGCTAATTCAGAAATGGATCCCGCCTTCGCTGGGATGACAGGTTTTTAGACAAACTAAAATTCGGCACTAAGTTGCCAAAGACATATTTGATTCATCTTGTACTGCCTAATCTTCCGTCTTTGCGAGTGCCAGCGAAGCAATCCAGACTGAGGATCAATTCAAGTGTTATCTGGATTGCTTTACTTCGTTCGCAAAGACGAGAATTTTATTATAAAACACCTTAGCTTGACGGCTCTATGGGGCTTGACCCGATCTACCATTTGAAATGGCATTTCCTTAACTTAATGGCAGTGCGTATCCTCCTCAAGCCGAACGAATCGAATTAAATAAAGGAATTATCCCCAATTCACTTTAATTAACTACCAAAGGTAAAGGTATAGACTTCCAGCCCTGGTTCTTTAGGAATGATTTCTAATACACCTTGCGTCATTTTTGGAAAAGTTAAAACATGATAAATCGTATCTTGTTCTACAATAATTTGGCTTTCCAGTACACTTTTTCCTTGCTCTGTAGTAAGCGGTTTATTGTTTAATAGAACGTTTACATGGTGGGCTGTTTTATTATTAGTCCCCATCACTATATAAACAGTACGGGCATTAAAATTAATCGTTAGAGCCGCATGACTATCCATAGAAGTTAGTTTATCTGCATTGACTTGCCAGCCTCCTTGTAAAGCCCAGGCATTTTTAGGAAGTTGTTTAGGAAAAGAATAATTGCTTATCTGGTCATGAACTAAGTTTGTATTTGCATTGGAATCAGAGCGAGCATAGCCTAAATAAGTTTCAGGGGTTAAAAAATAAGAGTATTGCGGCGACTGGACTATGTCAGTATTAGGTGAATAGGCTTCACCTAATAAAAAGCGAATATTATTTTCGGTCTTATCGTAATTACCTTCCCCAAAATGTTCATAAACTACTTTTCCTTCTTTATTAATCAAATAATGCGCAGGCCAATAATGATTAGAAAAATTACGCCAAGTAACAAAGTTATTATCTAATGCTACTGGATAGTCTATCCCATCTTGTTTCACGGCATTTTTTACATTATTGAGATTCTTTTCAAAATCAAATTCTGGACTGTGCACCCCAATAATTACTAAACCTTGTTGATGATAACGGCTATACCAATCTTTGAGATAGGGGAGGGTACGGAGACAATTAATACAGGAGTAAGTCCAGAAATCAATCAATACTACTTTGCCTTTTAATTGTGATAGCTCTATAGGTGGTGAATTAATCCAAGAGCTTATTCCTGCAATGGCTGGGGCAGGATAGGGTCTCCATAATGAATCTTGTAAATAATTGGTCGTTCTAATACCTGCTTGTGAGAAGGTCGGCGATGAGCCATAGCCAAATTCTTGGGCTATCATATAACCGACATTGAGGATAATAATAAGACCTAAAGCTTTGCGAAAAAGAAGAGCATGTTTTTTGAAAAAAAGAACACCATCTCGAATGTGTAGGCTATAAAAAGCAATAACGAACATAGGAATGGCTGCGCCTAAAGCAAAAAATAAAAGAGTAAAGAAGCTAATAACACTCTCTTTTTGTATCGCAATTTGCACAATAACTGTTGCTAAAATAGGCCCGGCGCAAGGTGTCCAGATTAAAGAGACTATGGCCCCTAAACAAAGCCCACTGATAAAACCATTATTTTTTCTTTGTTGTCCTGCAATATTATGGCCGATAGAGGCTAGTTTAGAGGCTAATTGATTAAACCACTCGCTAAGATAAGTTGATAAAAGGGTGATGCCAAAGAGAAATAAGAAAAGATAGGCTGCATGACGAATGGTATTTAAATTAAGATCCGTGTACTGAATTAAGTTATGGGCAAAATAACTAAATAAAGCGAAGGTTAGGATAAAGCCACAGATAATTCCTAAAGGGCGTTTTTTAGAGCCAGTTAAAGAGCCCGCGAGAATAATAGGTAAAATAGGTAAAATACAGGGAGAAAGAATAAGTGCTAATCCTTCTATGAATGCTAATCCTATAGTAATAAACGCATCATACATGAGCAGCTCCTTGAGATTTTCGTAAGTTCTGTGGAGTACTATTATATTATTATAAAATAATCACACTTCTTCTTGCTCACTCTCGGTTTTAAGCGCCAAAGAGCTATTTCGCAGAACACGCTCTAATTCGCCTTTAGCTTGACGAGAAAAATTAATGAGATTTTTTTCTTCATCAAAAAACTCAAAAGATTGATGTAAAGTAGCCTCATCATATTTTGCAAATGCAGATGCTTTAGCATGAATGTCTTTCTGTTTATAACCAAGAAATTTTAATATTTCTTTAGTCATATCAAGAGACGAACTAAACAGTTCGCGTTTAAAATAATCCACTTCCAGTTTGTGTAACTCATAGGCGTGCTGTCTGTTTCTTGCTCTGGCAAAAATAATTAAATGAGGAAAATGCTGTTTGCATAAACGTACAATCTCTAAATTCTTTTCTACATCACCTACGGCCACTATAAGTAATTTAGCTTGTTCGGCTCCGGCACTTCTTAAGAGATCTAAACGGCTGGCATCCCCAAAATAGCCCTGATAATCAAACTTTCTTAATAATTCTATTTGCTCAGGATTTTTTTCCAGTACCGTTATTTTAATGCGTTCGCCGTTAAGTATGCGCCCAATAATTTGGCCAAAGCGTCCATAGCCAGCCAAGATAATGCCATTTTTTTCTGAAATTTTGTCGTATTCTCTGGGCGGCAAAATACTTATAAAACGAGGAATGACGTACTTTTGATAAAGCATAATTAAAAAAGGTGTAGATAACATCGATACGGCCACTACCAAAGTGTATAACTCTTTTAACTCATTGCTGATTACTCTTGAACTGCTGGCGTATTGAAAGAGAACAAAAGCAAATTCTCCACCTTGCGACAAGGCTAAAGCAAAGCCTAGGGTTTGAATTTTAGTTAAATCAAAACCACGTCCTAAAATCGATAAAATAAAGGCCTTCGTGGCAATAAGCCCTAAAACAATACTGAGAACAAACCAGGGTTGCTGGGCAAAAAGAGTAAAATTCATTCCCATGCCAACAGAGATAAAAAATAGGCCAAGTAATAATCCTTTAAAGGGCTGAATGTCCGCTTCCACTGTATGTTTATATTGTGAGTTAGCTAATACAACACCTGCAATAAAAGCCCCTAGGGCAGGAGAGATGCCTATAGACTCCATCAGTAAAGTGATTCCTACTACTAAAGCGAGGGAGAATGCAGTGAATACCTCACGTAAATTAGTTTTGGCAATGATGAAAAAAAGATGGCGTGAAAAATAATGGCCGATCAAAATAATAGAGCTAATGACACCAGTTACAACTAAGGCTCGTTCCCATTTAGGTAATTGTTCAATAAGAGAAGTACTATGAGCATTTATTGCTGCCATATTTTCAGGGTGCAATAGAGGCATAATAATCAATATGGGAATAACGGCAATGTCCTGAAACAATAAGACTGCAAAAGAAGTTTCACCCTCAGTGGTTTTCATGAGGTTTTTTTCTTGCAACATTTGTAGTACTAATGCAGTTGAAGAAAGTGTTAAGGCCATACTAAGGGCAAGGCTTACGCGCCAATCATAACCTATGGTGATCCCAATACAGGTTAACATGACGGTGGTAATAATAACTTGTAGACTTCCTAGGCCAACAATTAATTTTCTTAACTGCCACAACTTATGTGGTTCTAATTCTAGGCCAATTAAAAACAACATCATAATCACGCCAAACTCAGCAAAATGCATAATCTGTTCTGAGTTATTAATGAGTTTTAAGCCATAGGAACCAATTAAAATTCCGACTACTAAATAACCAATAACAGAACCTAGTTTAAAGCGGCTAGTTAACGGTACCATAATGCTTGCGGCAGCAAGGAAAATAAAAACGTGTAATAAATGTGATTGGCCCATGTGTCAACCTTCTATAAATTATTGGTGGTGAGCCCTGAGAGTGCTCTCTTTTTCATCTGCCTGGATTCAAACAGGATATTCCTCCGAGGCTCATTATTTTATCCTGAATGCTACAATTATTGTTCGTGACAATTTTTAAATTTTTTACCACTACCACAAGGGCAGGCACTATTACGTGCTATTTTAGAGTGATTTTTTTTACTGGTTTCTTTGTTTATTCCATCCACATAATACCAGTGCTCATCATGTTTATAAAATTCACTGCGTTCATGAATAGTCTTTAATTGGTTTTTTTCTAGGAACGATGCTCTAAATTCTACAAAACCTTTGTTCTGTTCTTCCATTGTTGTATCTATAACTTTTAGACCAAGCCAGATTATTGATTCGGCCCATTTTTTGGCCTCTTCTTCATTAAACTGAAGTAAGGGCTTAGCTCTCATCGTTTTTTTTATATAGTCAGTTTTAGCTTGGCTATATGCCGTATAACGAGAACGCATTAATTGTTCAGGGGTTTGCGGTACAAGTTGCCCATCTATAAAAGGTTTACAACAACGCGCATGGGTTTTTTCTGAGCAGCATGGGCACAACAAGGGCATATGGCTCCTCAAATTTTTACAGCTAAGATTCTTAACTCTAATGTAGCAAATATTTACAAAATTATGAATCAAGAATCGTAGCTCCTTTAAAAATAACTTCTCAATAAGTCCGGGAAACGTCATCCCGAGAATAACGAGGGATCTCCTGAAAAGTGGCTCGGTACCTGCATCTGGAGATCCCTCGCTCTGTTCGGGATGAAGTAATTGCCCGGGGTGATTGAGAAGTTACCTTTAAAATAATCATCTTGCTGAACTACTTATCTTTGATTTATAAAAGAATTGCTTAATTTATATGGACAGGAGTATGATTGATAAGGCTGACCGTTAATAATTAAGCAAAGGATCATACCCTCCTATGGAAGGAAATGAATTAGCAGAGGCTGAACCTAGCGATTCGCCTAAATTAAGCCATGAAACAAAAAAATCTACTCTATCAAGCAATTTTTGGTTAGTCACTAGTCTAATTGTAATGGTACTTAGTATCGCTTGGTTTTTTTATGCCACAAGCTCCAGCAGATTAATATCTCCTAAACCTATTCCTATTGTTTCAGCACCAGTTGTTAAGAGAGATGTGCCCATTTATCTTTCTGCTTTAGGGAATGTCATTCCTACTTATAATGTCACTGTACGCTCGCAGCTTGCTGGTGTTTTACAAAAAGTCTTTTTTAAAGAAGGGCAATTTGTAAAAGAAGGAGAGCTCTTAGCGCAAATTGATCCACGTCCTTATGAGGCGCAATTAAGACAATATGAAGGGAATTTAAAACGCGATAGAGCTTTATTAGCTAATGCACATATTGATTTGAAACGGTATCAAGATCTTTGGAAACAAGATTCAGTGTCCCAACAAACTTTAGCCACACAAAAATCTTTGGTAGAACAATATGAAGGTACAGTGAGAAGTGATGAAGGATTGATTGAAAGTACTAAAATTAACCTTATTTATTCTCGTATTGTTTCACCTATCGCCGGGCGGATTGGTTTACGCTTAGTTGATGCGGGTAATTTGATTCAACTTTCTGATACCACGGGCATTGCAATAGTTAATACTATTAATCCCATTACGGTGATTTTTTCTTTACCCGAAGATTATGTCCCGGAGTTAATTAATCAGGTTTATGCTAATAAAACATTGAAAGTGTATGCCTATGACCGACAACAAAATCAACTGCTTGAGGCAGGGCGTCTTTTAACTTTAGATAATCAGATCGATCCCGGTACTGGTACCGTTAAATTAAAAGCAGAGTTTGATAATAAAGAAAATAAACTATTCCCTAATCAATTTGTTAATATAAAAATTTTGGTGGAAACTTTAAAAAACGCACTGTTAATACCCACAGCTGCTGTTCAACATACCTTAACTCATGATTATGTTTATGTCTTAGATAAGCAAAAGGTACTTATAAAAAACATCAGTGCTGGTCCTTCTCTTGGCAATGACACGGTTATTAGTAAAGGATTAACTCCAGGTCAATTAGTAGTGATTGAAGGTGCGGACAAATTAGTTAACGGGGCTCATGTAGTTAATGAACAGGACTCCTCTAAACCGATAAAAACTACCCCATCTAAAACTCAGAAATCACAGGCCTCATGAGTATTTCAGGACCATTTATTGTTCGAGCGATAGCCACTTCATTACTAATGATTGCTATTTTGATTTGTGGGCTATTGGCTTATCAATTATTACCGGTCTCTTCATTACCCGATGTTGAATACCCAACGATTCAAGTATCTACTTTTTACCCCGGAGCAAGTCCAGAAGTAGCGGCCTCGTCTATTACCTCCCCATTAGAGCGTCAATTTGCACAAATGCCGGGTTTAAACCAAATGACTTCGAGTAGTTCTTATAGTGCCTCTATTATTACTTTGCAGTTTAACTTGTCAGTCAGTATGGATGTGGCAGAGCAACAGATACAACAATCAATTAACAATGCGAGTAGTTATTTACCCGCAAATCTTCCTAATCCACCTATTTACAGTAAAGTAAATCCCGCTGATGCACCCATAATCACTTTGGCTTTAACTTCCAAAATATGGCCTTTACCGCAGATTGAAGATTTTGCTGATACCCGTCTTGCTCCAAAGCTCTCTCAGTTAGCTGGCGTTGGTTTGGTTAGTATTAGTGGCGGACAGAGACCTGCAGTACGTATTCAGGTTAATCCTAATACTTTATCTTCTTATGGCTTAAGTATGGAGGATGTGCGCGCTAGAATCGCTGTCTCTAATGTGAATAGCGCTAAAGGAAGTTTTGATGGCCCCCGTTTAGCTTATGCTATTAATGCTAATGATCAATTGTTATCGGCCAGTGATTACCGTCCGCTTATTTTGAGTTACAAAAATGGAGCTCCCGTACGTTTATCTGATGTAGCCGAAGTCATTGATGGCGCAGAAAATGTGATGCAGGCGGCCTGGGTTAATCAACAACCAGCAATTATTTTAAACATACAAAGACAGCCGGGGGCTAATGTTATTGAGGTCGCTGATACAATTAAAGCCTTATTAAAACAGCTTAGACCCATTATCCCCGCGGCTATTGATGTGCAGTTATTAAGCGATCGAACGATTAATATCCGTTCTTCAGTTCATAATGTACAATTTGAATTACTCTTATCGGTCATCCTTGTAGTATTAGTAATTTTCCTTTTTTTGCGCAAACTTCCTGCAACGATTATTCCCAGTATTTCCGTTCCTTTAGTCTTAGTAGGTACTTTAGGTCTAATGTATTTATTGGGTTTTAGCTTAAACAATTTAACCTTAATGGGCTTGACCATCGCTGCAGGATTTGTGGTTGATGATGCTATTGTCATGATCGAAAACATTATGCGCTATATTGAGTTAGGGGAGACTCCTTTAGCCGCCGCACATAAAGGAGCTGCACAAATAGGATTTACTATTTTATCTTTATCTATTTCTCTTATTGCCGTATTAATTCCTTTGCTGTTTATGGGCGATATAGTAGGTAGGCTCTTTCGGGAATTTGCTCTAACCTTAACAATCACCATTATTATTTCTGCCTTTGTTTCTTTAACTTTAACCCCGATGTTATGCGCACGTATGTTGCGTCCTGAGGCCAGTTCGCCACCTAATAAATTAGAATTAGTATTAGAAAAAAGTTTAAACAATTTGATTGATCGCTATAAGACTTCTTTGCAATGGGTGCTTTCTCATCAATTTTTGGTGCTAGTGATTTTTTTAGCTACTATTTTGATAAGCGTCATACTCATCGTGCTTATCCCTAAAGGCTTTTTCCCTATTCAAGATTCAGGTCTAATTCAAGGTATTTCTGAGACCGATCAAAATAGTTCTTTTCCTGCTATGGCTGAGAAGCAGCAAGCCTTAGCCAAAGTGGTACTCAGTGATCCCGCCGTAGCCAATATTTCTTCTTTTATAGGTATTGATGGGATAAACAAAACCTTAAATACCGGTCGGATATTAATTACCTTAAAACCTTTAGATGAGCGACCAGGAATTCATGAGGTAATCAACCGATTACAGGCCAAATTACAGTCTGTAGTCGGTGCCACTTTATACATGCAAGCCGTGCAAGATTTAACAATTGATACGGTGACCAGTCGTACTCAATTTCAGTACACACTCAGTGGTCCCGACCGACAAGAAGTTAATAAATGGTCGTATGCTTTATTAGCGAAACTACAACACATACCTTCTTTAAAAGACATCAACACTGATCAACAAAACCAAGGACTTGTGAGTTTCGTCAATGTAGATAGAGATAGAGCGTCACAATTAGGGATTACGATGCAAATAATTGATGATGTTTTATATGATTCTTTTGGCCAGCGTCAAATTTCTACGATGTTTACTCAGCGGAATCAATATAAAGTCGTGCTTGAAGTCACTCCTTCTTTACAGCGCTCACCCGCTGCTTTTGATCACAGCTTTCTTAATTCTTTAGTACTACGCACTCCCACCGCTGCTAATCCCACAAACACCACTATTAGTGGGTCTGTTCCTTTAAAGACAATTGCTAGCATTTCTCAAACAATAGGCCCTTTGGAGATCACAAGACGAGATCAATTTCCCTCCACTATTTTATCTTTTAATTTAGCAGATCGTGCTTCATTAGGAGAGGCTGTACATGCTATTGAAGCAGCAAAAGGACGTTTAGCGATGCCTGCCAGTATTGAAGCCGACTTTGAAGGCTCAGCGAAAAGCTTTCAGAATGCGCTGGCGAATGAAGGATGGTTAGTTTTAGCTGCCGTGATTGTGGTTTATATTATTCTAGGTGTTTTGTATGAAAGTTACATTCACCCCTTGACGATTTTATCCACTCTTCCTTCGGCCTGCATGGGGGCTTTATTGGCTTTATTCCTCACACATAATGATCTCAGTATTATTGCCTTAATTGCCATTATTCTATTAATTGGTTTGGTCTTAAAAAATGCGATTATGATGATTGATTTTGCTTTGGAGCAAGAGCGCTTATTAAATAAAACCCCAACCGAGGCTATTTATGAAGCAGCCTTATTACGATTTAGACCAATTTTAATGACCACCATGGCCTCTTTATTAGGCGCTGTTCCGCTGGCTTTTAGTTATGGCATTGGTGGGGAGTTACGTCGTCCTTTAGGTCTTGCGATTATTGGGGGCTTAATTGTGAGTCAATTACTTACTTTATACACTACACCCATCATTTATCTTGCTTTTGATCGCCTATCACGTAAAGTGATGAGTGTCGTGCCTAATAAAAATAAGACCCATGAAAACCCAATAGCTTAAGGATAAAGGGGTGAATGTATCATTAATATTCATTAAAAAACCTATAGCCACCATTCTATTAACCTGTGGTCTTGCTCTTACAGGCATTTTAGCGTTTAACTTTTTACCGGTTGCTCCTTTACCACAGATTGATTTTCCAACTATCTCTGTACAGGCTGCTTTGCCAGGCGCAAGCCCTGAGGTAATGGCCACGTCCGTCGCGACTCCTCTAGAGCGGCAATTAGGACGTATTGCCGGGGTAACTCAATTAACTTCATCCAGTACTTTAGGACAAAGCAATGTCATCATTCAATTTGATTTATCGAGAAATATTGATGGTGCTGCTCGCGACGTACAAGCTGCTATTAATGCATCCTTAAGCCAACTGCCTTCTAATTTGCCTAATAATCCCTTATACCGAAAGGTTAACCCTGCTGATGCGCCGATTATGATTATGTCGTTGACCTCTGATAAATACAGCACCGGTAAAATGTACGACATGGCCTCTACCTTACTGCAGCAAAGAATTTTACGGATTGATGGGATTGGGCAAGTTAATGTAGGCGGCGGTTCTTTACCTGCGGTGCGCATTGAATTAAATCCCACTGCTTTAAATAGCTATGGCATAGGCTTAGATGACGCGGCTCGAGTGGTAATTGCTGCTAATGCTAATGAAGCTAAAGGCAGCGTGATTAACGGAGACGGCACACAATCACAAATAAAAACTAATGATCAATTAATTCATGCTTCGCAATACGCACCTCTAATCCTTACTTATCGTAATAATGCACCAGTCAGAATATCTGATGTGGCAGAAGTTGTGGATTCTGTAGCAGATATTCGTAATGCCGGATTAGCTAATGGTAAGCCCGCGGTTATTTTGGTGATATTCAAACAACCGGGCGCTAATGTCATTAAGACAGTGGATTATGTAAAAAGTCTTCTTCCTGAACTTAAAGAATTGGTGCCTAAAGAGGTTCATCTGAATGTGCTTATGGATAGAACAACAACAATTCGCACGTCCTTACATGATGTGGAGCTTACTTTAGTGATTGCGATGCTCTTGGTCGTTCTAGTCACTTATCTATTTTTAGGAAGCATACGGTCGATGCTTATTCCTGGAATAACAGTACCTTTGTCTTTATTAGGTACTTTTGCTGTGATGAAATTCTTAGATTACAGTTTAGATAATTTATCCTTGATGGCTTTAACCGTTTCTACAGGCTTTGTAGTCGATGATGCTGTAGTGGTTTTAGAAAATATATCCAGGCATTTGGCTATGGGGAAAACTAGAGTTCAAGCCGCAATTGATGGGGCGCGTGAAATTGGCTTTACCGTGATTTCGATGAGTATTTCCTTAATTGCGGTTTTTATTCCCGTCCTTTTTATGGGTGGAATTGTTGGGCGTTTATTCAGAGAGTTTGTGATCACACTCTCAGTTGCCATAATAATTTCTATGGTCATATCTTTAAGTTTAACACCCATGATGTGTTCTAAAATGTTGCAAAATAAAATACCTGCACCTAATGCCTTCATGCGTTTTATGGAGCGAATGAGAGCAAGTTATGGTCGTAGCTTAAACTGGGCTTTGGCTCATTCACGCTTAGTGTTAATGAGTACTGCGGCAACTATTTTGTTAACCGCTTTATTGTTTGTACTCATTCCTAAAGGCTTCTTCCCACAACAAGAAACAGAACGTCTTGTCGCTTCATTACGAGCGGATCAAAATACTTCTTTTGCCGCAATGAAGAAAAAATTAACTCAATTTGTTTCTATTATTCAACAGGATCCTGATGTTGATAATGTAGCAGCTTTTATTGGCAGTGGAGGACCGGGCGGAAATACTTCGAATACGGGTTCTTTATTTATCCTGTTGAAACAGCCTGATAAACGAAAAGGTACTACTGCTGCGATCATGACACGCTTACGTAAAAACTTATCAGTCATTACGGGAGCTAATTTATTTATGCAGTCTTCACAAGATCTGTCTATTGGCGGAAGACAAAGCGGGGCACAATTTCAATATACGATTACCGCATCGAATTTAAAAGATCTTAATATTTGGACACCAAAAATTATCGACCAAGTCAGCAAAATTCCCGGCGTTTCAGATATTAATAGTGATCAATTAACCCACGGTCTGCAAATTTATGTAGAAGTAGATCATGATAAAGCCTCGCGTTTTGGGATTACTCCAGAAAAGGTTGATCGGGTTTTATACAGTGCTTTTGGCCAAAGTCAGATTTCCACTATTTATCGTCCGATGAATCAGTATAAAGTGGTGATGGAAGTAGCGCCTAAATATTGGCAATATCCTGAAACATTAAATGAAATTTATGTGACTTCCTCGGAGGGGAAAGAAGTCCCGTTATCTACTTTTGCGCGCTTTAAACCAGGTTTTACTCTTCTATCAGTAAATCATCAAAGCCAAGCACCTGCGGCCACTATTTCCTTTAACTTAGCTCCTGGTACTTCTTTAGGAGACATAGTAAATCAGGTACGGGATATGATAGCAAAAATGGATTTACCTCCGACTATTCGGGGTTCATTTCAGGGAACAGCACAAGCCTTTCAACAGTCTTTTGCTAATGAAATATATTTGATTATGGCGGCTTTATTAGCAGTATATATTGTCTTAGGCATGCTTTATGAGAGTTTGATCCATCCTATAACTATTTTATCTACTTTACCCTCAGCAGGACTCGGCGCCCTTTTAGCCTTATTATTCTGTGGTACGGAGCTGAGTATTATTGCCTTTATTGGTATCATTTTATTAATTGGTATTGTAAAGAAAAATGCAATTATGATGATTGATTTTGCTTTAGATGCGGAGCGCATCGATAAAAAATCATCACGCGATGCCATTTATGAGGCGGCTGTTTTACGTTTTAGGCCTATTTTAATGACGACTATGGCCGCCTTACTCGGCGCATTACCTTTAGTAATTGGCTTTGGTGTGGGTTCTGAATTACGGCGACCTCTGGGTATTGCTATTGTTGGCGGTTTGATTGTGAGTCAACTCTTAACCCTTTATACTACGCCAGTTATTTACCTTGCTTTAGAAAAACTAAGAACGCGCGCGCTCCAAGGGGTTGGACGATTTAAGTTAAGAGGTCTATATGGACATTAAGCCGGTATTTCATTATTTATTATCTGTTCTTCTCGCCTGTTTGCTTACCTCATGCATGGTAGGACCCAATTATGTCCGCCCAAAAGTGGTCGTTTCTCCTAAGTTTAAAGAAGATAAAACGCCAGCAAAGCCAGGCAAAAATTGGACAGTAATAAAACCAAAAGATCTGCAAGAGCGTGGACCCTGGTGGACTGTATTTCATGATCCCGTATTAAATCAGCTAGAAGAACAATTAAATCGTTATAATCAAGATATTGCGCAAGCCGAAGCGAATTACCGCCAATCTTTGGCAATGGTCGATCAAGCCCGTGCAGGATTATTCCCTACTTTGACAGGCTCAGCTAGTGTCTTTCGTCAAAAGCAAGGAGGAGGGACAACTTCATTTATTAGTACTAGTGGGGGCGATACAACAACCAATGTGGCAACCTCAAATACCACTTTGGCTCGTTCACCAACCACCACCATTTATTCTTCTATCTTATACGCGACTTGGGAACCGGATATCTGGGGAATGGTTCGACGTTCTATTGAGGCTAATGTAGCCACAGCTCAGTCTAACGCCGCTTTAGTTGCTGTGACTCGGTTGTCGGCACAAAGTGCTCTGGCTCAATACTATTTTGAATTAAGAACGATTGATTTGAATCAAAGCTTATTAGAACAAACAGTCAATGCAAATAAAAAGTTGCTCCAATTAACACGGCACCAATACGCTTCTGGAGTAGCCACACGTGCTGATATAGTCCAAGCACAAACCCAGGTAGAAACAGCAGAATCTCAAGCGATTAATAATGGTATTTTACGTGGGCAATACGAACATGCCATTGCTGTTTTGATGGGGCGTCCGCCGGCTTATTTATCTTTACATAGAAAACAATATCATTTTAATCTCCCACATATTCCTGTAGAAGTCCCTTCTCTTTGGTTAGAGCGACGTCCTGATATCGCACAAGCAGAGCGTTTAGTGCAAAATACCAGTGCACTTATTGGCGTGGCTATTGCGACCTTTTACCCGAACATTAGCATATCAGGCTCAGCCAGTGCTTCTGCGCGAAGTTTACAAAAGCTAATTCATACGCCTGCTTTAGGATGGTCTACAGGGTTGCAATTAGCGCAGACTTTTTTTGATGGAGGTTTAAGAAGAGCAACAGTAAGAGCCGCAAAAGAGACCTATATTGCCCAAGTTGCTAGCTATCGCCAAACAGTTCTAACGGCGTTCCAAGATGTTGAAGACAACTTACTTGCTTTACGCTTATTAAGTGAACAAAGTAAAGTTCAACGCCAAGCAGCAGCCCATGCGCAAGAAGCCTTACGCTTAATGACCAATCAATATAAAGCAGGAACTGTTCCTTTTTCCAATGTTATTACCGCGCAAATTACCGCCTACACCGCACAAAAAACAGCGAATGATGTCACTGGTTTACAAATGACTGCCGCGGTTGGCTTAATCAAAGCTTTAGGTGGAGGGTGGATGTAGATGCGAGGATATTTTCCTTCCTCCTCCGCCTGAACGGTTCAGTGAGAATAAGAGCTAATTTAATTTACTATCTCCGAGCTGGTTAAGCTTTTGTAGCCTGGATTAGCGCAGTGTAATCCGAGAATTTCTTGCTTCGATCTAGTCTCAACTCCTATTACAACTTCTTACTCACATTAACTTAATGTGAGTTTCGAAAGCCATATATCCTCTCACCATGTTCTCATCATTACATAAAGATAGGCTGGTGCTGAGCGTTAGCGAAGCCCAGCAAGGTAGAGTCGCTGCATTCCAATTAATTGCTGGGCTTCGCTAGCGCCTCAGCACCAGCCTACAGCGTCAATCGTCCTTCCAATTAATGGTAGTCCCATTGCGATGGCGGAAGAGATGCGCATTGCTTGAATTAAAATAGATTTTTAATGTTAATTTAAACTAATTTGTATTAACTTGGAATTTATGGGATAATAAATACCATTATGTATAAATAATGGAGTTTTTCATGCTTAGAGTCCAAGAATTATTAAATTCATTCTATCAATTAGTATTAGCGAACAAAGCAGGGTGTAATGACGATGCTATTAGCCAGTTATTAAAAGAAAACCCAGAGCTTGTAAATACAAAAAGTAGTGCCTTAAAGCTTTTATTAAACCAATGGGATGCTAAAGAATGCAGTTTGGAAGATTTTAAAAAGACTGCTTTATTATTGATAGAGCTTGGGGCTGATGCTAGCGTAGGGGACTCTCATTTTGGTCATACCTTCCTGCATCATTTGGTCTTAGCTAATAAAGAAGGTTGTAATGATGAAGTCATTAAGCTCTTACTAAAAGCAAATCCAGGGCTGGTAAATAGTCCTAACAGCTGGGGGCATAGCGCATTAAAGGTTTTATCAGCACAATGGAAATCAGGCCTTAGTGTAGAAGATTTTCAAAAGACAGCCGCATTATTAGTAGAAAACGGCGCTGATCCTAGCTTAGTGGATTCGCAGAATAGTTTGGCTTTGTTACATCAATTGGTCTTAGCAAACCATGGGGGTTGTAATGATGGGGCTCTTAAGCTCTTATTAAAAGCAAATCCAGACCTTGTAAATAAAACGAACATTCGAGAAAATGGTACTTTTGATGTTTTATTAAACCAATGGAAATCTCAAGGACTTAGTTTAGAGGACTTTAAAAAGACAGCGCTGCTATTAGCAGAGCATGGCGTAGAGTGTATTTTGCCATATTCTTATCTTGAGCGCCTAGTATTGCTGAATAATAAAGGGGATTTTAATAGCGAGATTAGCATGCTTATGTCTCTCGATAGGAAAGCGATTAATCAAACAAATAATTTTAATATAAATAAGTATAATATAAACACAGTATTACAAGTGTTTATACGTACAATTCCTAATGCTTCTGTAGAACAAGTTAAATTTTTAGTGGCTCAGGGAGCCTCTTTAACGGAGCGAACCCCCTCGGGTCGAAGCTTACTGCATTTGGCTTCTATTCATGGCAATCAACTGTTGGCAGAGTATTTAGTAGCTCAGGGCTTGAAGTTTGACGACTTATCGGCCTCTGGCTATACACTATTCCATGTTTCCAATCATAAGAATGAACAGTATTGGAATTGGTTATTAAGTAATAATACTGACCTGGACGCGCAGAATAATTATGGACAAACTGCCTTGCATTATGCGGTCTATTCAGAAGACATAGTTCTGGTCAAATGGCTTATTAAAAATAAAGCCAGTTTAAGCATCGCTAATGAAGAAGGCGAAACGCCTTTACAAAGAGCAAACCGTTTATTAGGCTGCCATTCAGAAATTAGTGCTTGTTTATTGGCGGCAGGAGCAGAGCTTCGTGACAACTCGCATAAACGACAACTCTTTACTTCACTTAAGACTATGAAAAACTATGGAGAGTCTTTAGGTTTTGAAGCAAAAGGCAAAATAGTTTCTACTTTAGCTGAGCAATTAGAGAAAAAGGCAAAAGAACTGTTTAAAGGAAAGCTCACTGCAGAAAAATTGGAGGCCTTTAAAAAAGACTTTATTCCTTTATTACATAGCAAAGATCAAACAATGAGTGAGTATCGGACTTCTTGGGAAAGGATTATTGCCAACGTATTAATTGCCCTTACGGGTTTAGGTGCTTTATTAATCGCAGCTCATCTGGCTTATACTAAAGCGACCACAGGAAGAGCTTTATTGTTCTTCCAACCGCCTAAAACCAACTCTGAGCGCTTGGTAGCCGAAGTAGATCACTCCTTAAAGGTTTTATCGGTTTAATTTATTCTCCTTTAGGCTATCTTTTTATAGATAGCCTAAAGCAGGGCAAGAGCGTATGAGCCTAAATACTTGGCGAGATTGCTTCACTTCGTTCGCAAAGACGTAGACAAGGTTGATTTTGTGCGCCACATGATCTTGTTTCGTAGCCTTAGTTTTGTATTATAAAAATTATTTTTGGGACCTGTCTTATTTTTTATTGTAATGATGGGCCTTTGTTTTTAATTACCTCGATTTATCCTGTGGATATTTTCTTTTAAAAACTCTTTATTTTTCAGTATTGTCTACTTATCAGTTTTTATACGGCTCTGTACTGATGTGATACACCCGTGTTGGTTTGACTTTTCTCAAAATCTTTCTTATCCACAAATTCTGTGGATAAGTCTGTGCATACCCTGTAAAACATATCGGTTTATAAAGCTTAGCTTGGATGCTGGGAATTTTACCAATCTGCTTTTAGTTGATTGTTGGTGTCAGGGCGGCTTATTTGTTTATTTTTAATCCTTTATGTTACAATGTAACTCTTTTTAGGTGGGTGAGATACATAATGAAATTATTAGGGCCAGTAGATTTTTTTACAGATCAAATCAAACAGTTCACACCAATAGCTCGCGAGTGCTTACCTAATATTAAGACCATGGAAGTGGGAACCCTTTTAATTGCTCATTTAAAAACTTTACAACCAAAGTTTTTGATATGTGAAAATGAAGATGATATACGTGAGCTCTATGCACGTTTGCTAAGTAAAAGAGCTTATGGTTTAGAATGGTTCACTGCACCTGCAACTTTGTTTCCTGCGTCTGATGAGGAATCCGATGATGAAATAGAGCCAACATTTGCTAAAATGAGTTAGAGCTTGTCTCCTACGCACATTGTCCTTAAAGACTGGTATGCTTGGAGAGGTTGTTTGCAGAATGTAGCCGACGCCGAAGTCGTAATACGGGATTGGAACTAAATCGAGGCACGAAATTCCCGGATTACGCTGTGCTAATCCAGGCTACAAAACCTTAACTTAATGGCATTGCGTATTCTCCCTAGGCAGAACAAGTCGCGTCTCCAGTGCGCTACGCTTAGCAGCAGCCTACATTTAAGACTGCTTTGATTGAGCTACGGTGCATTTACTTCGGTTTCTTCCGCTGCGAGCCATGGAGAGCCGAAGGCGCGGGCGAGTAGTCCCTGGTAGCCTTAGGGCCGGATGTTTTTCCGCAGGGAAAATATAAGGCCATACGAAAAGGCGTCAGTCATTGGGGAGCGTAGATTTTGAGGCCCGAAGGGGG
>CANJQE010000038.1 GCA_947476305.1 Legionellaceae bacterium | reverse complement strand
TTCCGCAGGGAAAATATAAGGCCATACGAAAAGGCGTCAGTCATTGGGGAGCGTAGATTTTGAGGCCCGAAGGGGGATCAAAATCAAGGGGGACCAGGACGGCCAGGGCCGCCGGAGGCATACTTGTCGCCTGTTTTTGTCCCTGCCGGTGACTTGGATGTCCCGGCAGGTTTCTCAAAAACAGGCGACACGCTGCATAATCAGGTTTTTGTTTAGGCAGAGAGAAGAGACATTGGGATAAACTATGCCACATCTGATATTGATGATTGTAGATGAATTGAAAAGCATTTATTAGCTTATCAGGATTTTTTTGCCAAATAGGAAGTAACAATTCCATAGTCGAATCAAAATGGCTTACATGACTATGCACTTTAAAAAAAACAAGTGCCTGTTCACTGAGATTGAATGACAAGGCCAATTCTGTTAAACGCGGATAGTCAAGATTATCCAAACGCTCATACGCTGAAAATGCGGCTAAACGTTCTTCATTGTCATGAAGTGATAACCATTGCAAATGCATTTTATTAAATGCTTTAGCGAAGGGTAAATAATGAGTCTCATTGATTATTTCATCATGAATATTAACCCCACACTCCTTAGCAAAGCGCTCATAAAGAAACTCATGTGAGGACCGTTGTTTAATGCCTAATTCTTCAATGATATTATTTAAGATTAGAGATTTAATATGCTCGTCGGCGCAAAAATTAGCAATATACCAAAGGAAATTAATAAAATGACCTCTTAAATGATAAAAAGTAGCGGCAAAATATTTTTTTTGTTGGTTATTCCAATGACTTGTTTCTTGCGGATTAAATAAGGGAATAGCTCTGAGGTACTTCTGATAGTTTGAGTCTAGAGTATATAAAAAGTCACTGAACGAGGTATTAGTCTTAGAGTGCATTTTTTATTTGGGATTGCAAAAGAGTTTTAGGTGTAAAAATTATACCATATGTAAAATTATTGTCTATGTTTTTTCATCATGCCTTTTATTGATAATAAAAATGATACAATGAAAAAATAAGTAAATAATGTGCTAGCTAGTAGAGGTATATAATTTAACAATTTTATTGTTGTTGGTAGTCTTTAGCACCGGCAATTATAAGCTTATATACACGCTCACTAATAATGCCTTGTTCAAATTTTACTCGGGCATCTTGAGTCATTAACTGGCCATATTGTCGTACTAACTTACGGGTTGATGAGGTAACATCATTGGGATCTCCCTCGAGCAATATGTCGCGTACATTTTCATCAAAAACTAAATATTCGCGTAGAGCAACTCTCTTTTCATCTACAGTGGGGACCAGTTTTTGCCAAATACACAGACGAATAGTTTCGAGGATATCAATCGTTCTTCCTAAACGCTCTTCTCCGGAAAAGGAAGTAACTAAACGACGCATTGTTTCTGCGACTCCAGAAGTATGCAAGGTGGTGTACACCGGGTGTCCTGTGAGCGCTGCTTCGAGTGCGGCGCTAATTGTTTGAGTGTCGCGGCACTCACCCACCATAATTAAACGAGGCTTTCTTCTTAAGGCATTTCTAACGCCGTCAGCAAAACTAGGTAAATGGCGTGGAATTTCTGATTGACTTACTACAGAAGAAGTAGTGTCAATTTCATCATAAACAAATTCTATCGGAGACTCATAAGTCAGTACCTTACGGTTAGAATCCTGAGTTTCTATAAGCTCCCGAATGATAGAGGCTAAGAGAGTAGACTTTCCAGAGCCCGTTGCCCCAGTAATAAAGACAATCCCCTCTTGAGGAGCAAGAGCTTCGAGAACGTTCTCCGGTAAATTCATCGTACTTAATTTAGGAGGGGTTGTGGGGATCGTCCTTAAAGTAAGTTGGATGGCATCATGTCCCTCTACTAAACAGGCGGTACCATTGACCCTATAACGATAACGTACTCCACGGTTAGGGCGAAACTCATAATGTGTGTCTATATCCTGTCCTGAAAGTAACTGAGTTGTTGCATTAGGCCCATAGATAGAGTTAATGAGATCCCCTAACTCTGTATTGGATAGGCGTCTATTAGTAATTTTAAGGAGTTTTCCATATACTTCCGCATAAATGGGTTCCCCAGTTTGAATGGTGATATCAGAAGCATTTAAACTCTCTGCATGCTCCAACATTTTATCCATAAACATTGGAGTGAAGCGAGTTGGTTCATCTGGCATTAAACGTATATTGCTCATAGTCTTATTTAAATTAGTTAACTGGCGTAATTATTGGTTGCCAAGCTTTGTTTGTAATAATAATTTTAGACTGGCTTGCTACTTTTTCCATGTTTTTAAATTGTTCTAGAGCGTTTTCATCTTTAGCAACAGCAGCTCTCCATTCTTCACTATTAACATTAAGAGCAGGCAAGGCAGTAATTCTTAAAACTCTATCATCAATATGAATTTCTGAACCATCTCCAGTAACTCCTAAATCGGTATGTGAAACAAAAGGAGGGGATACCATATTCATTGCTAATAATTTTCTATAAAGAATAATTCCACCAAAATCTTCTTTAAGACGAGATAGACTTTCCTCCAATATAGTATTTGCTTGTTCGATGCCTTTCTTCCAGCCTCTAGCGGTATAAATACACCATACTTCTCTTTCTATCTTGGTTTTAGGCAATAAGGTAGAGTTAGGTGGTTCAGGTTTTATATAATCCATCCATATATATTGTCGCCAAGTCGGTGGCGTGGTAATAAAATGAGCTTGTTTGGCTACTTTGTAAGTACGATCAGAAACTCTGATGTTTTGTTCATCAGCTAAATTAAGTGTATTTCTACCTTCTAAGAGTACTGGTGGTAAAATATTGTGTTCCAATACTAAAGAATTAAAATCATAAATTGTATCGAGGTTTCTCGTTTGTTTGGTTAGTGCTTCATCAATAATTTTGGCGCGCCATGCAAGACCTGCTTGGGCCCCTAAACTAAGGGCAATTTCTTTAAGTGCCATTTCACGCACTTTACCTATTTTTTGTTTTTTCTGACCGCGTGTATATTTAGGGCTCGACATGGCTTGAATGCCTTCTAATGAGCCTGTATCTCCTAAGTTACCGCGAGAGGATCCACATCCAACGAGAATGAGTGATAAAGCAATGACAGTAATACTAGGAATAGATTTTAGCATAACGCAACTCAACAACCTGACTGTTAGGGTAAACATAAATATTGGCTTTTTTGCCTGCCTGATAATCGATATTACGTAAAATTTCGGCAAGACTTTCATCTTTAATACTCAAACTAATAAGTACTGGAACCGCTGGCACTTTGCCTAAAACTCGTAATTTAAAATGAGCTGCTTTAGAGACACGTGCGGTTAATTCTTCTACCGGTCCAGACCAATCAACACTCGCTCTTGCCTGAAGATTATATGCATTAGGGATAGTTAGCGTATTATCCTTGTTTGGGGGAGTAATCACCTTTTCAATTTTAGCTACTTCGAGCATAGAGTCGCTTACTGAAACTGCAGCCTCAGCCAGTTTGATAGATGCATCATCACTAGGGTTATTCATTGGTGGTTTTTTAAATGTTACATGATGGCACCCAGCCAAGAGCGCTGAAACGACAAACATTATGACAATTTTCTTGTTCATTCAATGTTCTTAAATATCTAGAAGTATTAGTTTGATTGAAACAGGAGCCAAGCTCCTTGTCAAGACATAGTTATTGTTTTTCAAATAGACTAGAAACCACTTGACCAACCCGCTTTAATTTAATTAATTTCCACTGTTTATTATCCATCTCTATCTCATTAGGAGACTCCAGGTAGATTAATCCACCTTGGGTTATTAAGTTGTTTTTAACAATGTGACTCACACAGAGAGGAATATAGTTTTCAGCAAAGGGGGGATCTAAGAAAATCAGATCGTATTGTTCTGTACAATGCTGTAGATAATGGCAAGCATCATCTTTTATTAGTTTTAAATTAGGACTATTAAATTGCGCCATAATTTTTTGTAAATTGTGATAGGCACTTAGTGCTTGCTCCACAAAAACCACTTGGATTGCCCCTCTTGAAAAGGCTTCAAAACCTAAAGAGCCACTACCTGCAAAAGCATCTAAACAGCGTGCGTCTTTAATATCATGCATTAACCAATTAAATAAAGTTTCTTTAACTCTATCAGGTGTAGGCCTTAGACCTTCCACTGCTGGGAAATGTATTTTTTTTCCTCGATATAAGCCACCGATAATACGGATTACTTGTTTCAAGATCGCCCCACTGTTACCTGCAATAGCTTCTCTGGATGTACCTCTTGTTGAAAGGCACGTTTAATCTCTTCAGCAGTGACTTTATTAATGTGATCCAGGTACGTATCTAAGTAGTTGGAAGGCAAATGATAAAAGTTCATTCGCAGAAGCAAACTAGCAATACTTCGGTTACTTGCTAAAGACAGAGGGAAACTTCCTGTAAGATAGTTTTTAGCTGCATCTAATTCTTGTTGATTTGGGCCAGTAGCAATATAGTGCTTTAGAATATCTTCCGTAAGACCTACGGCCTCTTTTGCTTGTTTATTTTTGGTTGATAAAGTAATCAAAAAAGGGCCAGGCCCTGGCATCGGTACAAATTGACTATCAATGCTATAGCTTAAACCTTGCTTTTCCCGAACTTCTAATGCCAATTTAGAGATTAAACTTCCCCCACCTAAAATATAATTTCCTACCATTAAAGGAAAATAATTGGGATTTTTGTGATCAATACCTAATTGGCCTAATCGTATGATTGTTTGTGAAGAAGGAAAAGGTAGATGAATTTGTTTGGCTGTTATTAGTGAGGTCGCCTTGATAAGAGGGGCAGCTGCCTTTCCTTGTGGTAATTCATGAGTAAGCTTATCTGCTAATTGATGAGCAGCGTGCGTATCTATAGCCCCTACAAAAATAAGAGTAGCATTATTGGCTAAATAATATTCTTTATAGAAGCGGATGATATCTTGTCGGCTAATTTTTTGAATGCTTGTTTCTGTACCATTAACTGGATGAGCATAAGGGTGATTTTGATACAAGTTTTGAAAAAATGTTTGTGTTGCAAGTTCATCAGGAGAGTCATTAGCCTGCATGATAGCCATGAGGAATTGCTTTTTTTCTCTTTCCAAAGCGTCATTAGGAAAATCAGGGTGATTAATAATTTGAGCGAAGGTCGAAGTTGCCTGAGTTAAGGTGTCTTTACTCGTTAAGGTTCGTAAATTAAATACAGCCATATCTCTATTGGTGCTTGTATCAAACTGCGCTCCTGTATTAGCAAGTTCCTCTGCTAAAGCTGTACTATTAATGCCGGAACTTCCTTCATTGAGCATTTGCGCGGTAAGAGCGCTTAATCCATATTGTTTTTGATCATAAGCAGAACCTGCGGCAAAAGCTAAACTAATATCAAGCATGGGGACTTCCATCGCTTGGTATAAGACAACGTGCACTCCATTAGACGTGACCCAATTCTCGGTTTTAAAGGTATTTGCACTACTTGTTTGCCAGAAGGCAAATAATAAAATGGAACTTATTATTTTAAATGAACTCATGAGCGGCCCTCTTGGACAATCGGTTTTAATTCTGCTTCCGTCCTATTATTTTCTTGAAAATATCGTTGTGCAGTCTGCTGAATTTGTTGTGGAGTGATCTTATTAATCGCTTCGTTGTAATCTTCTCTATGTTGCCATCCAATACCAGTGGTTTCTAAAAGGCCTAACTCCATTGCTTGACCAAAAATAGAATCTTTTTCAAAGGTTTTTTGCGCAATAATTTGATTTTTTATTCTTTGTAATTCTTGTGGGCTGACTAATTGGGTTTTTAGTTGGTCTAATTGGTTTAATAATCCCTTTTCTAAATCTTGGATACTATGATCTTGACTGGGTGCACCATAGACAATAAATTGCGTTTGATAACGAGAGTAAATGTTATAATAGGCATCAGCCCCTGCCGCCACATGATTTTTTCTAATTAACTCTTTAGTAAAGCGTGCTCCATCTCCTGCATCTAAGATCCCTGCTATCAGTTCTAGGGCATAAGGCTCCCAGGTTTTTTTTGCAGTCTTTACACTAGGAACGGTATATCCTATAAGTAGTAAGGGCAGTTTGGCATGTCCATGCACGATAATATTCTTTTTACCTAAGGCTGGTGGTTCTTGTTGAGCTTCTCGTAGGGGAATAGATTTTTTAGGGATAGGATCAAAATATTTTTTAGCCAAAGAAAATACTTGTTCAGGATTAACATCACCCACTACCACTAGTGTGGCATTATTGGGTGCATAATAGCGCTCATACCACTGCTTTAAATCGTCGATACGCATTTGTTTTAAATCGGTCATCCAACCAATTACAGGATGATTATAGGCTGAGGCAAGATGAGCCGTTGCTAAAAATCGTTCAAATGCTAGGGCTTGAGGATTATCATCAGTACGCATGCGGCGCTCTTCTTGAATAACCTTAATTTCTTTAGCGAATTCATTGGCATCTAATAAAAGATTGTTCATGCGATCGGCTTCTAGAGCAAAGCAAGTGGCTAATTGATTGGCTGCAACTTTTTCGAAATAGGCGGTATAATCATTGCTTGTTAGTGCGTTTTCTGTACCACCAAGAGCTGCAATTGTTTTAGAAAAAACACCTAAAGGATATTGTGGAGTACCTTTAAACATCATATGCTCTATTGCGTGAGAAACACCGGTAATTCCTCCGGGTTCATCGGCTGAGCCGATATTGTACCAAATCATTGATACGGCGATTGGTGCACGATGATCTTCCTTTACCAGTACTTTTAAGCCATTATTCAACTTAAACTCTTGCACTTGGCTGAAGGTCTGGCAAGATAATAACATGAACGTGATGACAAGTGTTTTGTACACAACTTAACCTTAAAGCTAAAAAGGTGATAGAATTTCACATTTCTCAGGATTTGTACACTAAATGATTAAATGGTTTAAACGAAATCAAGATTCTAAAATAGAAAACAATGTTGAAAATCAAGAGCTTATTGATGTAACGGACATTGAAAGGGAATCAGAAGAAGCAATTGAAGCCTTAGCAGAGGTAGAGCACTCTTCGTCCAAAGAGAATATTTTTACTCGTTTTAAACGGAGTTTAAGTAAAACACGCCTTCAGTTAGGTGATGGTATTGGACGTTTGTTATTAGGAAAAAAAGAAATAAGCCCGGAACTATTAGAGGAGTTAGAGACTCTTCTAGTCAGTGCTGATTTGGGAATGGAAACAACACAAAGCATTTTAAAAGAATTAACTGAAGGATTAGAACGAAAAAAATTATCCGACGGTGATACTGTATATGAAGCATTAAAACGTCATTTACAAGACATTTTAGGTGAACCTCCAATTCTTTCCTATGAAACGCCAGATCATTCTCCTTTTGTAATTCTTATGGTAGGAGTCAATGGGGCTGGAAAAACAACGACGATAGGAAAACTAGCAAAACAACTGCAAAGCCAAGGTAAAAAAGTAATGTTAGCGGCGGGTGATACTTTTAGAGCTGCAGCAGTAGAGCAATTGCAAGTATGGGGGGAGCGCAATGCGATCCCCGTTATAGCTCAACATACGGGCGCTGACAGTGCTTCTGTTATTTTTGATGCCTTACAGGCAGCCAAAGCAAGAAAAATAGATGTTCTGATTGCAGATACTGCAGGTCGTTTACATACGCAAAGTAATTTAATGGAAGAGCTAAAAAAAGTAAAAAGAGTGATTCAAAAGCTTGATGCGAATGCTCCTCATGAAACAATGCTCATTCTAGATGCTAGCATTGGGCAAAATGCCTTAGTGCAAGCACGGCAATTTCATGAGGCAATTCAATTAACTGGAATCACCATGACTAAGCTTGATGGAACAGCTAAAGGTGGAATATTATTTGCCATAGCTAACGATTTAGGCATACCCTTTCGTTATCTAGGAATTGGTGAGGGTATCGATAATTTACGACCCTTTGATGCGGAGCAATTCGTCGGTGCACTATTTTAATGATGATCACATTTGAACAGGTTAGTAAACGTTATCCAGGAGGATTTGAAGCACTCAGCCAGGTTAATTTTTCTCTACAAAAAGGAGAAATGGCTTTTCTTACTGGGCACTCTGGCGCAGGGAAAAGCACCTTATTGAAGCTCATTGCTTTATTGGAGTGGCCTACATCGGGGCAATTAACTGTTAATGGATTAAGGTTAAACCAACTCCGAAAAAAAGATGTAGCAGCTCATAGAAGTCAGTTAGGGATTACTTTTCAATCCCCTTCTTTACTCAATGATCGCAGCGTTTTTGACAATGTGGCATTACCATTACAAATTCAAGGCATGCCTTATCCTATGATTGCTAAACGAGTTCATGCCGCTTTAGATATGGTAGGATTATTAAATAAAGAAAAAATGCTACCTATCCATTTATCAGGAGGGGAACAACAGCGAGTTGGACTGGCGCGCGCGGTTGTTCATAAGCCCGCTTTATTATTAGCCGATGAACCGACAGGGAATTTAGATCCTCAGCTTTCCACAGAAATAATGACGATTTTTGAACAGTTTAATAGAGTAGGGGTAAGTATCTTAATTGCTACTCATGACCTTGCATTAATTGCCGGTATGAAGCATCGTATTGTGATGTTGCGTGAGGGCCGAATGTGTTGAAAACAATACAGTCTATATTAAGTTATCACCTACAAGCTGCGCTTTCTAGCCTCAACTTATTGTGTCATAAGCCTTTTGCAACGCTTATGACTGTTATTGTTATTGCCATCGCTTTAGCCTTACCCGCACTTTTTTGGGTTTTTACTGATAACTTAAATCAATTAACCTCAGGCTGGAAACGCAGTGGACATATTTCTTTATACTTACAACCGTCTTTAACCGAGAACGAAGAAAAAAAGGTATTAGAACAAGTACGCGCTACCAAAGGAGTAGGACAGCTTACTTTAAAATCCTCTCAGGACGGATTAACCGAACTTACCTCTCAAGAAGGAATGCAAGACATCATGCAGTATCTTCCTGAAAATCCCTTACCTGCAGTGATTGAAGTAAGTCCCACAATAGAGATTGATTCTTCAGCAAATTTAGCTTTGTTGGCTCGCCAACTTGGGTCTATTCCTAAAGTAGAACAAACCAAAGTGGATATGGAATGGATTGGCCGGTTACATACACTATTAGGTTTTGCTACTAAATTGTCCGATGCTTTGCTGGTTTTGTTAGCCTTGGCTGTAGTCTTAATTATTGGCAATACTTTGCGTTTGGCTATCCAAAATCGTCATGAAGAAATTCAAATTTTGAAACTTATTGGAGCTACAGATCCCTTTATCATTCGTCCCTTTTTATATTCGGGCGTATGGTATGGTTTAGCAGGCGCTATTGTTGCTGTCTTTTTGGTAAATATTTTTATCTTAAGTTTAGGGATGGTAATTAATCAGCTAACAGTTGTGTATCAAATGCACTACCCGCTAACCAGCTTATCAATAAGACAGATATTGCTACTTATCGTTTTTGCTATTATACTAGGATGGATAGGGGCTCGTTTATCGGTTAAGAGACAATTGGCCTCCATAGAGCCAGCCCTATAAAAATACTATTCTTGTAAAAAACCATCCTAGAATTTTTACCGATTTTAGAGTATAACAGTCGAAATAACTAATTATTATGTTCATCATCAATTGATAAGTTTAATTTAAGTTGTGACTATTGGAGGAAGAAGTATGAGTCAATTGCAACTTGCTGCAATGAATCTACCAGTAGGTAGTCTTGATTCTTATATCCATCGAGTTAATCAAATACCCATGTTGACCTTAGAAGAAGAGGTAGCTTGTGCAGAGCGCTTTCATTCTGAAGGTGATATTGAAGCAGCCCGACGTTTGGTGCTTGCTCATTTACGCTTTGTGGTTCGTGTAGCTCGAGGTTATTTAGGTTATGGACTACCTTTGAATGATCTTATTCAAGAAGGAAACCTTGGCCTAATGAAGGCAGTAAAGCGTTTTGACCCTAAAATAGGGGTGCGCTTAGTTTCTTTTGCGGTACATTGGATTAAAGCAGAAATTCATGAATTCGTTTTACGCAATTGGCGTATTGTGAAGGTAGCCACAACTAAAGCACAACGTAAATTATTTTTTAATTTGCGTCAAATGAAAAACCGCTTAGGTTGGTTTACTAATGAAGAAGTGGACGCAGTAGCACAAGATTTAGGCGTAAGCCGTGAAGATGTATTGGTCATGGAACAACGATTAAATGTAATGGACTCTTCATTTGATGTTTCTGATTCAGATGATAGCGATGAAGGATATAAAGCACCAGAGCGTTATTTGTTTAGTGCTCATGATGATCCTGCATTAATGTTAGAAAAAGAAGATACGGGTGATCAAGGTCGTGAACAGTTAATGTCTGCCTTAGAGCAACTTGATGAGCGTAGTCAAGATATTTTACAACAACGTTGGCTAGCTGAAAAAAAATTAACCTTACATGATTTAGCAGAAAAATATGGCGTCTCGGCTGAGCGAGTTAGGCAACTTGAGAAAAACGCTATGAAGAAAATACGCCAGTATATAGAGTTTGGATACAACACCTCAAAAAATTAAAGACCAAATAGTGTCAGAAAATATCTTGTAACTTCTCAATAAGTCCGGACAATTACGTCATCCCGAACAGAGTGAGGGATCTCCAGATGCAGGCACTGAGCCACTTTTCAGGAGATCCCTCGTTACTCTCGGGATGACGTTTCCCGTGCTTATTGTGAAGTTACAATTTCTTGTATTAATTTATTGACATTTAACACTCAGAGGCAAAGAGTTTGCGGATGCTAAAATTTCAAAAAAATTAAAGTTTGTGAAATGATATGATTATTATACTCTTTGGTGTTCATTAGAATTTGACCGAGCCCTTGTATGGTGAGAGAGAACATATTTATTGTCATTTAATATTACAAGTTGCTCATTACAACAAAATAAACAGATAAGGCAATTAAAAACACTAATTTGATAAATCAATACTTACTCTGGACGTTTGTATGTATACACTTTCAGTGGTTGATTGTCTTCTAAAAAAGGAACTATACAGTCCATTTCATGCTCCTCTGTTTTACTAAAGAATTTAAATAAGCTACCAACAATTTTACTACCAATCCAAGTATCGGTTGCTTCAGAAAATCGTTTTACTACTGTTGGTCGTTGTTGTGTGCCTAATAATATTTTATTCACGTAGGTCAAGCAATCGTTGTCTCCAGCTCTAAATGAGTCAAACACAAACTGAAGGTTCATCGCATGTGTTTCCTGCAATTGTGCATCAAACGCAATCATTTTAAATAATTTCTGTCCTGTCACCCGACGTGCGGTTTCTTTTTGGTCAACCCAGTGGGGGTATTTGGTTCGAGGACCAAATTCCATGGCTGGGGCTTCAATATCATTAATTTTATAGCGAATAAAAGTATGATTACCAAGATTGCCTTTTAAACTGCGATCAAGAAAACCATTTTGTGTGGAACAGATTTCAAAAAATTGCTCTGACTTCAAAAATGCACGAAATGCATTTTCCTTTATTTGAACCGTTGGATACCGCGCATCTTTAAAAAAGGTGTCTATTATATATTTTTTCGCTGTATTTTCATAAACATTATAGCTTTGGGAAAAATAGGGGTTGTTGGCCGGCTTTTGTTTTGTAGTTACTTTCTCACGGATGATCTCTAAATTGTTAATCACCTTTTTGATGCTCTCAAGAGTAAATTGCAATTTAGCTTCCCAAGGAGTGAGTACTAATTTCCCGGGAATACGAAACCCAATGATGGAGCCAATGCCTAAGCCGGACATAAAGCCTAAGTACGCTCCTTTAAATACATTACATTGCGAGAAAAAGCCTATAGTAAGGCCAAAACCAGACGCAATAATTCCCACAATAATAGCGCCAATACTTGCACAAACATCTAATAATATTTTTTTTATTTGCCAAAAATTGGTATGTGGTGCATTTTTTGATAGTGTATTTAAACGTGCTGTAATATCTGCCAATTTCTCGTAGCAATGTACTGACTTAATGTTCCGATAAAATGCGTCGATAGCAAGGGTAAGCTTGTTCAAATCAGACAATAATAGAATATATTTGTCAGGATTTTTTTCATTGTGTATTTCTGCGATCAATAAAAACAAATAATAACGTAGCTCAGTGGCTGGTAGTTTGTTTATATTGTTTGTCGTAATTTTAGTAAGTAATTCTATGCTAGCATGACGAGATAAATGTTTTTGGACGCCTACACTCGCTCCTGCTGAAAATAATGTGAACAATATTAATTATTACCTTAAACTTTGTGATGTATTGTACTATTAAATTAATAAAATATCCTGATAATTACTTAAGACTATTTTAAGGCAAGTATGATATCCTTTTGGGCACTTTCAATAGGTTAGAAGGTTTCTTGTGAAATTAAATTATCAAGACAAAATAAATTTATTGAGCGCCGCAAAAAAAGTATACTCCGCTTATACCGCACTAGAGCTTTTTAAATCACGTACCTTCACTACAAATTCAGGCCAAGAAACAGTTTATCAATTATGTCAACAAGCGATTCAGAATAAAAAATATAATCAAGAGCTAGTTCTTAATGGTTTACATTATCAGCTTAGTTTAACTCCAACGGGAAATAATACTTATACGGTACAAATGTCTCGTTTAATAAGAGGGCAAGGTGAGTCGTCATTAAAGAGTAGTGAAAGCTATTCTGATGGAGAGGCCTTGAGCTTATTAACTAAACAGCAATTTAGCGTGCAAGCTAATGAACAAAACACGCAACTCACTGTTTCAAATAAAATAAATGAACGACATAGTATTGCTGGTTCAGGAAAAGTAGATTTAGCACACAGTTCTCTTATTTCTTTATTAGGGATTATTAAAAAAGTAGAGGCGGAAGAAGATTTGAGTAGTTTATTAGTGGATTTAGGCCCTAATAAAACTCAGATCCAAGCATTATGGATGTTAGCACTCTCTGTTTCGGGCCATAATGGGGTCTTTGCGGTACCTGAACAATTAATAAAGCAATTTATCACAGATTTAAAAGGTTTATTGCCGGATATTATGGTCGATTCACTATTATTCCTAAGAGAAAAAGAGGCAAGTCCTCGTGCTCATTTAGCATTAAAAAATTTACGTAAACCTGAAACGAAAGGGCAAATCATTATTGCTTCGAGTGAATATCTTTTAGATGAATATTATGATGATGTAGAAGCTGCATTATCTAACAGTACCTTCTTATCTTTTGATGAACAACATTTGATGATGGAAACGGAACGTCGTCGTGTTCGTTTAATTGAGTTAGCAAAACAAAAATTAACAATGTTTTTAACCACTACACCTAGTCAAGAAACCTATGCTTTATCGAGGCATAAATCGGGTGAATCATCTTCAGTTTCAGATAAAAATAATCTGAAAAGTTATAGCGATAAAGAGTTAGAAGAGTTGGGAAAAAAGCTCAGTCAACAAATTATTGTTTGGGTTTATACTCATTTCGATGAGGATGAAACAATTAATCCTGATCATTTAAAGCGTCAAGTCTTAAGATTTATTGTCCAAGCACTGCGTGAAATTAATAATAAAAATGATCATCAAATTAAATTAAGCCGGGCTCAATTAAGTAAAGTTGTAGCTTATACGATGCAAGGGCTTGATAGGCAAATGGCTCAGATAGACAAGCCTTATCCTTTATCTTTCTTTAAGCGCACTTTAAGTTATGTCTTAAATTTCATTGGTGAGAGTTATTACCTTTTTAAGCGTATTCCAGCGGCTTTACAGCTTTATTATTACTCCTGGTTTGCTAAGCGGGATGAGCACAATCTATCTAGCCAAGGTACAAAACATGCCGATGATGTGTATATAAAAATCATACAGAGTACCAGTTTTAAAGAGCTTGTGGCTGAGCGCTCTGTTGTTAGAGAACTAAAAAATTGGTTCGCACAAAAAAGCAAAGGACTATTTACCCAGCTTAATAAAAATAGGGTTGATTACCTTAAAGAAGAGAGTGTACATAGCTATCAATTGCATCAAAAACAGTTTCTAGAGTCTTTATTAATTCATTCCGTGGTGGATGCAAAGAAAAAACAAGTTATTGATGCATTAACTGTTTTACCTAGCAGTAGTAGTTTTTTTCATGCTCGTATTTCCTTATTAAAAGCTTTATATATAGAGAAAAAACTAACTTCACTACAATTTAAAACATCCTTATTATCCTTCTTGCATGAGATACCAGGGCTTTATGAGCTCCAACAAGAAGATCTTGTTTGTTATCCAGAGAAAGTGGACTTGGTTGAGCGATTATCAGCTCAGTCTTCACTACAAACAGCAGCACAGATGCCTGAACTGCAAAAGTCTATAAGCATCCGTTTGGCTCTTTATTTGCAAAATGAATTTGCTAAATCCTTGCCTGCCTTTGTTAGTTATTCCCATGCGGTTTTAATTCAAAATGAGCTAGCTAAAGAACGCAATGCGGCTTTATTTGCAGAATATTTTTTAAAGAAACTAAGTACAGGAGCCAATTTTTCACTTGAATTTTTGTTGAGTGAATTAAAAAGCTTTTTTAAATTAGATCAAATAAAATTTTTTGGCGAAGATCTACAATCAGTTCAATCTGAGCTAATAAAAATTCAAGAACAGGTTGCTACTAATGTAATAGCCTGTCTTGATGAAACTCATTTAGAAAAAATAGCGACACTTATTGGTGAACAATTGGTTCCTCAATTAGTAATTCTTTATCCCAAAGAAGCACGGTCAGGATTATTTGTAGAGGCGTCTAATAAAGAAAAAATAAAAGCATTCCTTCTTAAGCAAGGTAATCAATTAACTGATTGGAGTGCGCTTAATAATCAGCAATTAGCGCAGCTTATTTTTTCACAACTTACAACAGGAGAATTACCGGCTCCTCTTCAGTTTGAGCAGGAAATTGCAGGAGCAAAGACCTTCATTGCAGAACAGTTTCAAACTATTAGGAATAAGGGGCTTGTTGGTTTAGTTGCTGGAAAATTATTAGCCCCTTCTTCATGGAATTTTAATTCCAATTATTTATACGATAAAGCCATTGCTGACTTATTGCAGAGCGAAGTTTTTTTTAATGCTCTTTCTTTAATGCTTCCTTATGATCAATGGCTAAAATTAAGAGCGGATGTTAATAAAAATTATTCCACTTTAATCTCTATTGCTCATGAGCTTATTGATCAAATGTCGAGTCGAGAGGGCGCAACACCAACTCCAGAAGACTTATTATCTTTATTCAATAAGCATTTTAAAACTACTTATGAATGTTCGGAACAAGCCAGTGAAAAAACTCAAATAGCGCTTGGCGTTATGATAAAAAGGATAAGTGATAAGCCACTGGAGCAGGTATCAGATACCTTAAAAAATCAGCTTGTTACGCTAGGATTAGAACAAGTACTTCCAATATTAGCTAGTTTTATTAAAGAAGATAAGAAAAAACAGGTCTTTCTTAACTTAAATAAAGAGAGAACGGTTGTCTATGATTTTATGGTGCAAGAGGTTCAGTCTTTAATAAGCTTAAATAAGAAACAGGATCCTGAGCTGCAACAACTGGTTTTACAGTTAATTAATAAACTAATGCCTACAGGGGAGCACTATACTCTATCCGATCTGCATAATCCCTCTGCTCAGACACAACAGCTTAGAGAGCAGATAAATAATGAGATTCAACAAAAAATTATCATTGCATTTTTAAGTAGTGCCCCATTTCATGAGATGTTAAGAGAATCATTTAATGAAGCTGATTATAAACTCTTGTTGAACATTCTCAGTATAGATAGAAATATACTGGAACTAGCAGAACAGTTGATTAAAGAACAGAAAACACTGAATCAAGATCAGGTTTTAATTATTTTAAAAGCACAACATCCATCTTTAGTAGTGGTTCAGCCTTTACGCCAACGTGCGCAAGATTTTAGCCTTTTTCTTGACCATTTGGATTCTAATCTAGGAAGCTATTTAGAAAAAACGAAGTTCTCTGCTTTGATGGCTGATAGCTTCGTTCCAGTTTTATTCCATAGTCAATTGCTGGAGAGTATTGATAATGTACTTGGCTTTTTAGAAGAAGAGGAGCTTATTGTTCTGTTTACAGCAATGGGAAAATTAGAACCTGTTAAAGAAGCTCAAGATTATTTACGCTTTCTGTCTATTTTAAAAAAGCAGGATAAAGAGAGCTTAACTCGCGAATTTATGGTTTTACCGCAAGACCTAAGTCATTTTGATTTGGAGCAAGTACCGGCTAAAAAAATGCTCTCTACGATCAGTGAACTTATGGATGAGGTTTTAGATTGTCATTGCTCTTATACAGGGCAAGATAGAGAAGGCTCTTTAGGAACGGTACACGCTAAAATTCATTCCCAACTGTCTCCTGAGTTAACTAAGATAACTAGTAGTTCTGATGATGGTTTTTTCAATCGCTTTGCTAGGAAGGCTTTATACACTCATGGCATTCAACAAGGTTTAGATGCTAAAGGGGAGATTCATGCAGATGCTAATCACTATAAATTAGCGGCTCTACAAAAGGTTAAAACCCATATTTTGCAACCCCTATGGTTGGGCTCTAATGTTTCTAATTTAACCCATAGTTTCATTAAAGGCGGTCGCGATTTCATTTGGGGTTGTGAGTCTGCTTGGAGTGGTTTTATTAATGCAATTAAATCTACATTTAATTGGTTCACAAAGAATACTTATTTTAAAATTTCAACAGAAAATCCTGATGATATTGATTTTAATAATACGACTTTTGATTTCACTGAATCGTTGAATAAGTTAACTCCATTGTCACAAAAAGAAGCTATAGAAGCTGAGTGTCCCGTGGATGTCGTGACTCATTTAGAGGATTTTATTAGTAAACGTTCACCAAGACTCGGTTTTTTTAGTGGTAATTTAGGCCGCGTACAGGAAGACTCTGAGAGTTTGACTTCCTCACCAAAATTTTAAAGAGACGTGAGTTCGGAATAATATTTTTCTATCTGAGAAAGCACCTAGGGCTTAGTTATCAAAGAATCTTGTCCGTCTTTGCGAATGCAGTGAAGCAATCCAGAGCGATGTATTATCAAAGTTTTATATGGATTGTTTCGCCAAGGCTCGCAAAGACGAAGTGTTGTCAGCGAGAGTTATCTCCGAACGACGTTAAAAGAGGGGTTAGTTAAATTAGCAAGCTAATAATCACTTATATTATTTGAATTTTATATTGCCTAGGGTTTATTTTAAGTACGCTATTTGTCATAGTATGTCAGGAAGCATGTAAATAATTTTTTTTGTTTTGTGCAAGCATTAAGAATATAGGATTATTAGGAAAAGGAATACGGACAGGTGAGTAGTAACGAGGAAATGGAATTTACTCCAACGCACATGAATACTAACTTTACTGATAGTGCTCGTATTCTTATTGTTGATGATAACTCAGATATGCGTGAATATTTAACGTGTATATTAAGTATAAAATGGAGTGTAGAAACCGCACCTCATGGAAATGCTGCTTTAAAGTTATTAAGAGAAAAAAAATTTGATTTAGTGATAACTGATATTATGATGCCCAAACTGGATGGTTATGGTTTGGTAAAAATATTAAGAGCAGATCCTTTATTACAGAATATTCCCATAATTATTTTATCAGCTCGTTCAGGTATGACTACTCGAGTAGAGGGTTTAGATCTAGGCGCAGATGATTATTTAATTAAACCTTTTGTTGCTGAAGAAGTATTAGCTCGAGTAAGTGCTCATTTAAAAAAAGCGACGCGGTATCAATTAGCGGCAGAGAATGAGCGACTACGCAAGGAAAAGGAAATTGCTGAAAAAGACAGTCATGCAAAAAATCTTTTTTTGGCCACCTTATCTCATGAATTACGTACTCCATTAACTGCTATTTTATGTTGGGTTGGTGCCTTAAAACATAAAGGTTATGATAGAGATAAAATTGAAAAAGCCTTATCTGCCATTGAGCAAAATGCATTAATACAAACTGAGTTAGTTAATAACTTATTAGATGTTTCCACGATCCTTCTAGGAAAAATGGCCTTTGTATTGCAAGAATTAAATTTAGTGGATTTAATCAAAACATCTATTACCTTAATACAAGAGCAAGCAAAAGAAAAAAATATTCTAATTCAGTTTCAATCTCCTGCTGAGCAATTTATTCTTTTATTAAACCACGAGCGAATGATTCAAGTATTTAATAATTTATTAACTAATGCTATTAAATTTACTGATTCTTCAGGACTTATAAAAATATGGATTGAGAATTGTAATCAATCAATTCAAATTCATATTCAAGATGATGGTCAAGGCATTGTGCCCGAGTTTTTACCGCTGCTTTTTAAGCCCTTTACACAATTTGATTCTTCTTTGTCGCGTGTACAAAATGGTTTGGGTTTAGGCTTGGTTCTGGTGCGAAATTTATTAGAATTACAAGGTGGCACGATTGAAGCGTTAAGCGAAGGACTAAATAAAGGAACGGTATTTACTATTGTCTTTGCTAAAGATAGAGCAGTAAAAAATGGATGAACCTTATATTCTTCTAATTGATGATAATAAAAGTATAAGAGAGTGTTTAATTTGGGTGCTTGAAGAAGAAGGTTATTTTGTTATCACTGCTTCTAATGGAAAAGAAGCTTTAGATTTTTTAGAAAAAAATTCTTCTTTACCCGGCCTCATCCTTTTAGATGTCATGATGCCTATTATGAATAGTTGGCAATTTCGGGAAGAGCAAAGATTAAATCCACGCCTACAAAATATTCCCACCTTAATTTTAACAGCAAAGATTAATGTAGAGAATCAAGTCTTTTATCCTAATGAGTATTTATTGGCAAAGCCTTTTGATATAGAGGAATTACTCTCATTAATTAAAAAAAACACGGTTTAGATTTTTATCTGACGGTGTTTGTAACCCTTTCTTCTTCCTGTTCCTGAAGAGGGGCGGGCTCTGCTGCTGGTGACCGTGCGGTTAAATCTTTTGCCGCGCTGTTCATTGTTTCCAGTGTCGGATTAACAGTCGGAATAGAATTTGGAAATCGAGACATGTCCATTTGCTTCGTGCTGTCTCTATTCAATGCTTTATCACTTGCTGCGATATTTTTCTCATATTGCTGTAGGTATCCAGCATAGGCTTTGCTACTGTCGTTATCATTTTCTTCTTTACTTTGAGAATATAGATCATAGGCTTGATCGCCGGCTTCATCATTTTTATTTTTAATATCAAGATATTCTTCATAACTCGGTTGGCCTGTTTTCTGGTGTTGCTCATAGGCCGCATCAGTTGCTTCATTAAGGGTTTGAAGGGTGTTTTGATAGCTTTGATAGGCTTGTTCACTTTTTTCATCATTTTGATCGAGAGTTTTGAGATACACCTGATATGCTGCATCATTCACCTGATTAGTAGCAGCAACAATATTTTCTGAATTATCCGAGCTAAGAACCATCTTTGTTTTGCGAAGCATTTCTTCATATTCTTCAAGTGCTTTTTTCATAGCCTCATTAATTTTAGCTTGTTGCATCTCATCAATCTTAGCTTGTCCCATAATAAAGCCTAAAAAAAAAGGAGTTTTTATTATTATAGCTCTTTATTCAATTTTTGAGCAGCCCTTTAAACTAAAGGGCTCTATTAATGATTAGCATTGGAATCATTTTTGCAGGTCAGCTCCAGTATTGCTGTCTGTGTTGAGATTAGTACCCGTATTAGAGTTCATATCAGTATTAGAATTTACTCCTGTGCTGCTGTTAGTTCCAGTCCCTGAATTAACTCCAGCCCCTGAATTGCCCCCAGTTCCTGTATTGCCCCCAGTTCCTGTATTGCCCCCAGTTCCTGTATTGCCCCCAGTTCCTGTATTGACTCCAGTTCCTGTATTGACTCCGGTTCCTGTATTGTCCCCAGTTCCTGTATTGACTCCGGTTCCTGTATTGCCCCCAGTTCCTGTGTTAACTCCAGTTCCCGTGTTCGCACCAGAGCTTGAGTTGCTTCCATTCGAACCACTGGTTCCTCCAGAAACATCTGCGGCGTTTAAAAGGCTGGCTGAGAATAGGCTTAATAAAACTAAAATTATTTTTTTCATGATGGTTTCCTTAGGAAAAGAGAACATTTCGCTATTAAGCTTAGAAAAAAAACATATAATTTCTATTAAGGATTACCTTGGAACTCATATAAATAATGCAGTTTAAGATAAACTAAATTAGAGTCATCAATAAATTAGAGCTGTTAAATGAAGAACTTTTATCCTCTTGTAGAGTATTTAAATAAAGAAAAACTAGTTTTAGCTACAGCTGAGTCCTGTACGGCTGGTGAGATAATTGCTACTTTAGCCAAGCAAGGAAATTGCGGTGATTGTTTATTTATAGGTTATATTGTCTACAATAAAGAAGCTAAAATTAAACAACTTGGGGTAAAGGAACGTACTATTCAACAATATACCTTAACCAGCGAAGAGGTTGCTCGGGAAATGGCTTACGGCGCGTTCCAACATGAGAAAATAAATATAACGATCGCAACCACTGGTATTGTTGGCCAAGAAAGCATGGATGGTATTTCTCCTGGCACGGTTTGTTTTGCCTGGGGCTTTAAGAATGATCAGGAAATTAAAATATACAGTGAAACTAAATGGTTTAAAGGAAGTGCTGCAAAGCGTACCTTAAAAGCTACTTCCTATGCTTTATTGCAAATTAAAAAATATCATCAACTTTTTTTAAATGAATCCCCTTAGTTTTTATCAATTTGTCCATAACCCTAAGGAAATCCTTAATGTATTATCGAGAGGGAGCTTCTACACTTAAGTTGCAATGATGCAAATCAATATAAGGAAATTTAAAATGAAAAATGCAACTGGTGGTCGTGATACCCATGTAACAGATACTGATAGAAAAAAAGGTGGTGAGCATTCTCAGAGTGTTCAAAAACCTCAGCAAAATGGGCGGGATTCTAATTTAACCGACGCTGATAGAAGAAAAGCTGCGGAAAATTCACATAAAAAATAAGATGAATCTTATAAAAAATCCTCTAGAAAAATTTTCTAGAGGATGATTGCATGTAGTATCTTAATTAAATAAATCGAGCTAAAAATGAGGACTATCGAACAATTAGAAAAAAATAAACAAACGCTGCGAGCCATGGAGAGCCGAAGGCGCGGGCGAGTAGTCCCTGGTAGCCTTAGGGCCGGATGTTTTTCCGCAGGGAAAATATAAGGCCATACGAAAAGGCGTCAGTCATTGGGGAGCGTAGATTTTGAGGCCCGAAGGGGGATCA
>CANJQE010000037.1 GCA_947476305.1 Legionellaceae bacterium | reverse complement strand
GTAGATTTTGAGGCCCGAAGGGGGATCAAAATCAAGGGGGACCAGGACGGCCAGGGCCGCCGGAGGCATACTTGTCGCCTGTTTTTGTCCCTGCCGGGGACTTGGATGTCCCGGCAGGTTTCTCAAAAACAGGCGACACGCTGCTATTAAAGAAAGCCATTTAGTGAGCTTTCTTATCACTTGGGCAAAGAAAAAAAATATTCGGCTTTATCTTATTTCTCAAGGGGGCGATTCGGCTATTTTTAACGTGGATGAAAAAGGCAATCCTTTGATGATTGCTACTTCTTTAGTTGCTAAAGCAGGTGAGGTGGTTAATAGTAAAAAATGGTCTGGGCATGGTGCGGTGATTGCCTCATCAAATAATGAGGCTTTTTTAGCTGAGGGATATTGCTCTAAAACCACTACTAAAACATTTTTTAGCTCAGCTGTAGAAGGTGCAATAATTAGTCCTGCACCAGTCTTTTTGACCAGGAGCTCTTAATTAAAAATGCTGGTTCTTAATCGAAAGACTATTCTTTTTGATAAAGTCCTGCTAGTACGGCACTTCCAATGACATGACCCGTCATCATATCTAAGGCAGTTCTAGTCGCCACTCCATTATTTAAACTCAGCATCTTATCAAGAGCATATAAGGTAAAAACATAGCGATGAGCACCTAAAGGAGGACAAGGTCCTTGATATTTTGCATTGCCCCAACTGTTCAAAGCAAGCAAGGCTCCTTCAGGTAAGTTAGTACTATCTAAAGCATTAAGTGTTGGCGGTATATTAAATATAATCCAGTGGATCCATGAACCAGAAGGGGCATCAGGATCTTCTACCACTAAAGCTAAAGAACGAGTATTGGCAGGTACATTATGCCAAAAAAGTGGAGGGGATTTATCAGCACCATTACAAGTAAAGGCAATAGGAATCATTCCATTAGCCTCAAAGGCTGGACTTGCGAGAGAAAATCCTGCAGCAAAATTTTTAAAAGAACAGAGAATGAATAAAAACAATAAAGAGTATTTTTTCATGATTTGCCCTTATTGTATTAGATGTTTTCGCTTAGGAAAGAAGTTTAATCTTTACATTATAGTAGGAGGGAAAAATAAAACAGAAATTATTTCTTAGCTTATTTTTCTCCAGTAATTAAGTAAATTGTAAAATTGAATTGATATTCACCCTTATATTTTGTACGGCATTCATGGTCAAAATACTCTACCATGGCCTCATTAATTTCTTTGATTTCTTCATCAGGAATTTGTCCTTGGTAAAAGGCAATGCCATTAACAAATTTTCTAAAAGTATCTAAGGAGGGCAGAATAAGCTGTTGTTTACATTGTTCCACATTTAAATACTGATAAGGGGTTGTTGCTAATTTCTGCTCTAAATCAATAAATTTATTGTAGTTAACGGGGTCTTTAAATTTTTTCAGAGAGGGGAACTGATTCGTTTCTTTAAGGGCATAATAGCTCATGATGTAGGGATCATCACCTAAAGGAAACAGGGTTAATAATTTGCCTCCTTTTTTTAAGGCCTGAGCTATATTAATGAAGGCTTTATGAATATCCTGTGACCACTGTAAACACCAAAATGAAACTAGATAATCGAATTGTTCGGCGAAGGTCATCGTTAATACATCAGCTTTTTGAGTTGAAAAATTAGGATAAGTTTGACTTACTTCTTCGGCTAGTTTCAGCATATTCTCTGAGGCATCTATTCCTAATACACTTCCTTGAGGAACCATATCTAAAATTTTTTTACTAAAACCACCATTGCCACAACCTACATCGAGGACTTTATCGTTAGGTTTGAAGCTTAAACGATTAAGATATTGCTCCGCTACGGTTCCTTGGATATAAGAACCGATGGCATAGGCAGCGGCAGGCCATTCTTGAGAAGACATTAGTGCTCCATGCTTTATTATTTATTTTATTATAGCAGAATGTAAAAGAGTAATTTTAGTAAGCCCTTCTATATTAAGCAAAATATTCAAATCCAGCTAAACTATAAATAGTCAATTTTATAGGAAAAAATCATGACTGTGACCACTGGTTTATCAGGCAATGAAGTGTTTTGTTTGGCGAAAAAAAACTATACAGCAGGCACCTTGGTCGTAGGTAATAGCGTTCATTCCCTGGGGATGATGCGTAGTGTAGGTTCTGGTTTTAAAGCTATGCTCGGAGGTGAGTTAAAGCAAATCAGCAAGCTTATTGAAGAAGGGCGTGAAACCGCCTACAAAAGAATGCTGCAAGAAGCCGTAGCTCATAAAGCATCAGGAATTACAGGTGTAACAAGTCAGCTTATTATTCATGGTAGTAATGTGGAGTTTTTATCTATCGGCTCGGTAATTCATTCAAATAATGATGCTGAATCACATAAATTTTCTACTGCTGATGATGGCCAAGAGTTATATGCGCAATTAGATGCAGGCTTCCAACCCATTTGTTTTGCCTTTGGGAATGTTGCCTATTCCATGGGGGTGGCTCGTGGTTTGTTAGGGGGATTAAAAACTTTAGCTCGTGGAGAAATTAAAGAATATTCTGATATGTTTAATCACACCCGCCATCTTGCTCTAAATCGTATTATGGAGCATGCAAAACAATATAAAGCCAACGCGGTCTTAGGAATTAGAACTACGATTTTACCCTTTGGCGGTGTAAATGAAATGTTAATGATAGGAACCGCTTCTTATAATCCTCAATTAGCCACTAACGCCGCCAATGAGGTAGCTACCAGCGATATGACGAATATTGAAATGTGGAATATGGCTAATCTGGGTTACGAGCCGGTTAAATTACTATTGGGTACCTCTGTATATTCTCTAGGTTTAGTTGGTGGTATCACCTCCGCGTTAAAATCTCTTTTTAAAGGAGAAATTAATGAATTAACTCGCATGATCTATGCAGCTCGTGAGAATGCGCTCGGAATCATCACCGATGAAGCTAAAGCTATTGGTGCTGATGATATTGTGGGAGTAAAAACTTATGTCTATCAGCTAGGCAATGGTTTAGTGGAGTTTTTAGCTATTGGAACTGCAGTAAAAAAATCGACTCGAATCAAAACAGAGTCCGAACAACTGATTCCTCAAGCTATTGTAGTTGATAAAGATACTTTTTATGATTCGTCCAACCAAGACAGCTTTTCAGTAGATATTAATCGTGGTGCAAAACCTATTAATAAAGGGTCAACTTCTTTATTAATGCCTTTTATTTTCATCATCATTATAATCATTAGTGCGATATCGCATCTTTTTAAATAGTATGTAATTATCAGCTTATCTACAGGACTTAGTCCTGATCTAATAAATGCTCCATTATTGAATCTAATGGAGCAGGAATAGGAGATTTATAAAAATGCCGCGCTCTTTAAGCAATAAAATTATTTTGATTACTGGTGCTTCCAGTGGAATTGGCCAAGCTTGTGCTCGTTTATTTGCAGCTCATGGTGCAAAAGTAATTTTGAGTGCTCGACGAGTTGAACGTTTACAACAGCTTGAGCAAGAATTAAAAGAGCAGTATGGAGCTTGTTGTTTTTTACTGCCTTTGGATGTACGAAATAGAATACAAGTACAAAATCAGCTGAGATCTTTACCTTCTGATTGGCAAGTCATTGATATTTTAATTAATAATGCAGGTCTTGCTTTAGATACTTTGCCTGTAACAGAAGGTATTGAAGAGCATTGGGATACGATGATTGATACTAATATTAAAGGCTTACTTTATGTTTCCAAAGAGATTTTGCCTAAGATGGTAGCCCGTGGTGCGGGCCATGTAGTCAATATGGGATCAATTGCAGGACATGAATGTTATCCTAATGGTAATGTTTATTCCGCCACCAAACACGCCGTTCATGCGATTTCAAAATCGATGAGGCTTGATACGCAAGGAAGTTCGGTTCGGGTTACCGAAATAGCGCCTGGTGCTGTAGAAACAGAATTTAGTCAGGTACGTTGGAATGATGAGCAAAAAGCAAAAGAATTTTATAAAGACTTTCACCCCTTATTAGCTGAAGATATAGCGGATAACATTCTCTATTGTATTACTCGCCCATCACACGTAAATATTGAACAATTTATAGTAATGCCTACGGTACAAGCATCAGCCAATCACTTGTATCGAGGTGGGAGAAACAAATAATTTGTATAAAAATTTTACATAAGTTGTTTTCATAGTCTATTATTACTACATATAGGTAATGACTGATCCTAGCTGAACCAGTAAATAATTTCAGAAAAGGAGGTCGCTTTTGGTGAGTGGTGTGTAAGCCTACCTTCTATTGTAGGAAACCTAAAGCTCAGCATAGACCGCCATCATGTAGGGTAGTTGCGGCTCAGTCACCAGGAAGTCGTTGCCTGTACTTTATACTCTTAGCATTCTTCCTTTTTATCTGTCGCCCAATATTTGATCTGTATGTCTACCTGTTTATAAATGCAATTCGGGAGCTTGAGCAGCAAAATAAACCAGCTATTTTTTGATTAAAAATATAACATATAGTATAATTAATATACGTTTATTGGCTGGGATGCAAAGATGAACAAATTAGTTGTTGCGGTTGTAGTTGGTGCCCCTTTATTGCTATTAGCTAGCTGTGTTACACGTACTGTAGCTGTGGATAGTGTAGTTTACGATCCTGGTTATGCTGTAGCTTATGATCCTGGTTATAGTAATGATTATGTCTATTCTGTTGGCTATTATAACAACAGACCTTATTGGGGAAATAATTATTACTATTACAATACAGGTTATAATTGGGGGTCAAATGGTTATTGGGGTGGTGGCTTCTATAATGGCTATTAAGATTAGCTAGCTATCCACTCAATATACTTCGCCTGGCTTTACCCAAGCAAGGCGAAGTTTGCTCTTATTCTTTAGCGCGAGAAACGTATTCACCTTTTCTCGTATCAACTTTAATTAATTCACCAGTTTGCACAAATAAAGGAACGCGAACTACGGCTCCAGATTCTAATATAGCAGGTTTACCACCACCACCTGAAGTATCACCGCGCACTCCAGGATCCGTCTCGGTAATCGCTAAAACAACGAAAGTCGGTGGTAATACTTGAATAGGTTCGTTATTCCATAAAGTCACTACGCAAATATCTTGCTCTTTTAACCACTGGGCAGCCTCAGCTACTATAGTCTCACCAAGCGCATACTGCTCAAAATTGTCAGGGACCATAAAATGCCACTGTTCTCCATCATTATAAAGATATTGCATTTCCACATCGGCTACATCTGCAGAAGGTAGCGAGTCTCCTGATTTAAAAGTACGCTCAACAACTCGCCCAGTTTTTAAATTACGAATTTTAATGCGAGTAAAAGCTTGTCCTTTTCCTGGTTTAACAAATTCACAGTCCAGAATATTACAAGGCGCATCATCGACCATTACTTTTAAACCATTTTTAAATTCATTCGTGCTATAGATTGCCATTCGTTCTCCACAGTTGAGATTTTGCTTCATTTTCGCTAAAGTTCACACAGTTTATCAAGTCTGTATAATTAATGCGAGATTCTCTTTGAGTTGGCAAAAAAAATTAGCACAAGGTTTTTCATCAGCAAGCGAATTATTGAATTATCTAGAATTACCACTACATGATGCCTCTTTAGTTGAAAAACAATTTCCGAGTCGTATCCCTTTAGGTTTTGCACAGCGCATGCAAAAGAGGAATCCTAGGGATCCTTTATTGTTACAAGTTTTAGCAGTAGAACAAGAGCTTGAGGATGTGCCTGGTTATGAATTAGATCCTTTGATAGAGGCCCAAGTAAATCCTTTAAAGGGTTTGATCCATAAATACTATGGGCGCGTTTTATTAACTCTAACTGGGGCTTGTGCGGTTAATTGCCGCTATTGTTTCCGACGTCATTTTCCTTATCATGCTAACAACCCTGGTCGTTTGGGTTGGGAGCCTATAATGGAGTATCTAAAAAAGGATAATACTATTACGGAAGTCATTTTAAGTGGTGGCGATCCTTTATTAGCAAACAACTTGCTTTTAAGCCAGTTAATTAAACGAATTGAAGAAATACCTCATATCCATACTCTACGTATTCATACTCGGATTCCTATTGTATTCCCTGAGCGAATTGATAAGGAGTTGCTCGAACTATTGGCTTCTTCCTCCTTAAATAAAGTGCTTGTTCTTCATTGCAATCATGCCCAAGAGCTAGATAGCAATGTGAAAAAAGTATGTGATGCATTAAGGCAAGCAGATTGTCATTTGCTAAATCAATCCGTTTTATTAGCGGGTATTAATGATGACGCTACAGTGTTAAGTACTTTGAGTCAGACTTTATTTTCCTATGGTGTTTTGCCTTATTATTTGCATGTTTTAGATAAAGTACAAGGTGCTGCGCATTTTGATATTCATAGAGACAAAGCTAAAGCAGTTTATCAGCAATTACAGGCTCTATTGCCAGGATATCTGGTCCCCCGTTTGGTCTGCGAGGAGCCAGGGTGCTTAAATAAGACCTTGATTAAATAGAGAGATCCTTATCTTCATATAAAGTAATCAACTTTTGTTGAGCACAATTATTACCCTCAATACTTGGTTTGTATCCTCCATTGCTTTGCATTTCCCAAGTATTGCTGTTGTCTTTAAGATAATTTTTTATAATTTCATTTTTTATGCGTTTACGGCATTCTTCATCAAGAATAGGAAACATCACCTCAATGCGATTATATAAATTTCGCTCCATAAGATCGGCGCTAGAACAGAAGTAATGTTCTACTTCCTTAATGCGAAAATAATAAAGCCGATGGTGCTCAAGGAAGCGACCAATAAAAGAAAGAACGCGGATATTTTCTGATACACCAGCAAGGCCTGGTTTTAAACAACAAACACCTCGGACTAATAAGTTTATTTTAACTCCGGCTTGCGATGCTTTATACAAAGCTTGAATACTTACTTTATCAGTCAAGCCATTGACCTTGAGCATCATTTCAGTATCAATACCATTTGCCGCAGCATTGCTGCATTCTTCAATGTGTTGTAATAAAGTTTTTTGTAAAGTAAAAGGCGCATGACTTAGTGCTTTTAATTTGACTACGCGCCCAAGTCCGGTCAGTTGTTGAAAAATAATTTGTACATCAGAGGCAATGGTAGATTCAGAGGTAAGTATACCTAAGTCAGTATATCGTTTAGCGGTTTGTTCGTGGTAATTTCCAGTGCTCAAATGGACGTAACGTTTTAATTTTCCATGAGTTCTTCTTACCACCAGCGTCATTTTGGCATGTGTTTTATAACCAACTACTCCATATAAAACAAGAACGCCTGCCGCATGTAGTTTATTAGCCAAACGTAAATTAGACTCTTCATCAAAACGTGCGCGTAACTCAATAACAGCAGTAACTTCTTTTCCAGAGTGGGCGGCATCAACTAAAGCATCGACCATAATAGATTCAGAGTGAGTGCGATATAAGGTCTGATTAATCGCTAATACATTGGGATCATTAGCCGCTTGGCGAAGAAAGTCTAAAACCACATCAAAGCTTTGGTAAGGGTGATGTAATAAAATATCTTGCTCATCCATTACATTAAACAAATTGCGTTCCCCGTGAGGAAATTTAGGATATTGGGCAAGAAAGAGCGGATAATTTAAATCTGGTCTATCAATGCTATTAATCGCATTCAAATAACGTTGTATGTTAACTGGACCATCACAAAAATAGGTATCTTCATAGCGTAAATGATATTTTTGCAAGAGAAAATCAACAATTTGTTCTGGGCATTTATTTTCAATTTCTAAACGCACCACGTGGCCGTAATGACGAGAAAAAATTTCACGTTGAACCGCTTTTGCTAAATCATCAATTTCTTCTTCCCGTAAAAACAGATCGCTATTTCGGGTCAAGCGAAAAGAATAGCAACCACTGATTTCCATGCCAGGGAATAAACTATTAACGTGGGTTTTAATAATTGAGGATAAATAAACAAAATAATGACCATCACTGCATAATTCAGAAGGCAAATGAATCAGACGGGGTATAGTGCGAGGAGCATGGACTACTGCATAATCAATATTTCGTTCAAAGGCATCTTTACCACTTAAAGAAATAATAAAATTTAAGCTTTTATTAATTAGCCTGGGTAAGGGATGGGCAAGATCTAAGGCGATAGGACTAATAATGGGTTGAATTTCATGCTTAAAATAATGTTTGGCCCATATGTGAATATCATCTGTCCATTGGTGCGTATCGAGAAAATGAATGTTTTCTTTGCTCAAGGCAGGAAGTAGCACTTTATTAAAAATACTATATAACTCATCAATTAATAGATGTACTTTTTGGCTGATCTGACTATAAGCCTCGTCGGGGCGTAATCCATCTATGGTCAATTTCCCCGAGGACAGTGCTATTTTTTCTTTAAGCCCAGCAACACGTATCTCAAAAAATTCATCTAAATTACTACTACAAATACTGAGAAAGCGCATCCGCTCTAACAAAGGAACTCGTTCGTCATTAGCTAACATTAAAACCCGCTGATTAAACGCTATAGCGGAAAATTCTCTATTAATATAATACTCGGGGTTATCGAATATATTATCCATGGGTAAATCTATTCCTTATGCAGCAGATTAGCTTACTAACCTTATTTAACGAACTAGGAAAAAACAAACAGCAATAAACGCAATAAAACCGTAGAAAGGTGATAAATCCCAAAAAGCTAAAGCCAAAAAAAAGACAATAGAGCTAATAGCAATGGGAATAGAAAAACTAATATGGACAACACTTTGGGCAATAGAAAAGGTCGCAGCAGCTAATAAAGCCAGGGCCCCGTATTGAACTGCTATCATCACTTTACGGGTGATAGGCCCATTATGTGTGGTTAACCAATGGTATCCTAGAGCTGCCATAATTAAACCAGGTAAATTAAGTGCTAAGACGGCAAGAATTAAACCGCTAATACCCGCTGCTTTATAGCCAATTAAGGCTGAAAGTTTTACTGCGGTTAAACCAGGGAATATAAAACTCGTTCCTACCATAGCAACAAATTCTTCCGGAGCTACCCAATGACGATAATTTACCGCTTCATATTCTAAGAGTTTTAACATCGAGTTTCCGCCACCCAAAGAGATAAGCCCAATTTTTGTAAAGCTGAAAATAATAGTTAATAAGGTATTCATGATTTTTTAATGATGTTTTTAAGAAATCCTACATAATTATCGGTAGGTTGTTTTCCTAATAATTGTTTACTAAGAGTTTCTACTAACTCGCGTGATTTACCTTCAATACAGAGTGAAAAATAAATAAGACTGTTTATCTCAATTCGGGCTAATTCCAATTTTATATTAGGATGAGTAGGGAATTTATAAATTAAAGAGTCCTTTTTTACTATTACTTCATCACTGTGTTTTAACAGCTGTACTGTGTCGGATAGATTGAGCTTAAGTGCGTCTTTATCTGGAAGTGCTTTATTTGAGTCGTTAAGATTAATTTTCGCTCCAAAACCTAAAGAGTATTTGCCTTGTTTGACAAGAGGTTTATACACCAGTTCATCACGCCTGTTTTTAATATTGTAATTCTGACCTGGTATTAAATAGTACAGGTCTTTTTTTTGTTTGTGTTGATAAGTTGCTAAGTCTAATAAAGAAGGCTCTAAAAGATAGAGCTTGATAATTTGTGCTTCCGGCCAAAAAAAACGCGCTTCCCATTTTAAATCGTCTTCTTTTTGGTTTTCTAAATCCGATAATACAAAATTTGTGGTGGGGGTGAATTCAAAATTCCAGACCAGCCTTTGTGTCATAGGTTTTATCCAGTTTTAGTTAAGGTATCTATACTACTTTAGATACTGCAAAATAGAGCATAAAGAGTATATACTACTACTCTATCTTGTAATAGATCTTGAAATAACAGGCCGTTTTGCTTTGATTCTTGTTCATCTAGCTCTGCTGTCAAGTAAATCATGAATCTCGCATCATCCAGTCCTTGATCTAAAATGAAGATAAGGTTTATACAATGAAGTCTAATAATAAAAAAGCAAAGGAAGGTATTTAATGGCTATTCTACTCTTTTTGGTTTATGTAATTTTTACCTTGGTTGCTCTTTATCGAGCGATAAATCCAATTATTTGGGAAATTGGTAGTGTGGTTTATCTAATTGTTGCCACCATCTTTATCGACCTACCTTTAATACCTGGAATACTGCTTTGGGTCTTTGTTGTTGTTACCTTACTCGTATTACTTGTCGAGGATGTGCGGATAGTATTAGCCGACCATTTTTATAAAACTGCTGGCAAATCTATTCCTAAGTTATCTAAAACTGAAGAAGAGGCCTTAAATGCAGGTGATACCTGGTTAGAGCAGGATATTTTTACTGGGAAGCCTGATTGGGAACGCTTAGCTAATGTTTCCACAGCCCTTTCAACAGAAGAACAAGCTTTTCTTGACAATGAAACTCAAACTCTATGTTCTATGCTTGATGAATGGCAAATTGCCCAAGACGGGGATTTATCAACCAAAGTATGGACCTACATTAAAGAAAATGGCTTTTTCGGCTTAGTTATTCCTAAAGAGTTTGGTGGAAAAGGCTTCTCCGCTCGTGGTCATTCAGAAGTAGTAATGAAAATTGCCAGTCGTTCCGGAGTGGCGGCCGTTACAGTTATGGTTCCTAACTCTTTAGGCCCAGGAGAGTTAATTAATTATTATGGAACTGATGAACAAAAAGCCTACTATTTACCTCGTTTAGCAAAAGGCATAGATATTCCCTGTTTTGCTTTAACTGAGCCTGGAGCAGGCAGTGATGCAACCTCTATTCAGTCAGATGCTATAGTAGTTAAAAGGAAAGTAGAAGGTAAGTCAGTTCTTGGTCTTAATATTACTTTAGATAAACGTTGGATTACGCTGGCTCCAGTAGCTACCTTAATTGGCTTAGCAGTAAATTTAAAAGATCCAGACGGTCTTTTGCAAGGAGAAGGACAAGAAGGGATTACCTGTTTGCTCATTCCTCGCGATAGTGAGAATTTACATATTGGTAATCGTCATTTACCTGGAAATCAACCATTCATGAATGGTACTTTACGAGGTAAGGATATCTTTGTACCAATTAATACGATAATTGGTGGTCAAAAGAAAGCTGGTTCTGGTTGGCAAATGCTTGTTGAGTGTCTGTCTATAGGTCGCTCTATTTCTTTACCTGCTTTAGGCGCCGCCTCTTCCTCAGTCGCTTATATAGCAACGGGTGCTTTTGCTCGTATTCGTCGTCAATTCAACGTTGAAATAGCACAATTTGAAGGGGTAGCAGAAAAATTAGCTGAAATTGCAGGATTAAATTACCTCATTAATTCAACACGGCTCTTAACTGTAGCTGCAGTAAACGAGCATAAAAAACCTTCTGTTGCGTCTGCAATTACTAAATATTTTAATACGGAATTAGCGCGTATTGTGATTAATGCAGCAATGGATATCCATGCTGGTCGAGCAGTAGTCGTAGGTCCACGAAATTATTTGAGTAATTTTTATGAAGGTGTGCCCATTTCTATTACTGTAGAAGGGGCTAATATCATGTCCCGTAATTTATTGATTTTTGGTCAAGGCTCTATGGCTTGTCATCCCTTCATTCGTGATGAGTTTTACGCGGTTACTAGCGGAAACAAAGAAGCCTTTAGAAAAATTATATGGAACCATATTGCTTATTTCTTACAAAATATGTCTAAGACAATCTGTTCAGCATGGACCGGAGGGATCTTTATCGCTGCGCCAAATAATCCAATGAAACGAGAGTATAAGCGTTTAGCTCGTTTAAGCCATGCTTTTGCCTGGTTTGCTGATTTATCACTTATTTATTTAGGTGGCGATTTAAAGCGTAAAGAGCGCTTATCAGCACGATTAGCTGACGGCATGTCTTATTTGTATATGGCAATGGCAGTTTTGCGCAATGTACAACTTAATCAGGATCATAAAGACGAACAGCTCCATGCTAAATGGGCTGTGGATTATTGCTTTTATCAGGCTCAGAAATCAATGCTCCAGTTTTGTCACAATTTCCCTTCTAAGTTTTTAGGGTGTGTAATGCGGTTTTTTGCTTTTCCTTTGGGGCAAACCATGGCTTATCCCGCTGATAAATTAGAAAATAAATTAGCGCATTTAATGACTACAAACAATAATTATAGGGATCGCTTGAAAAAATACATTTATTTGAGTGGGGATGAAAAACAACCAGTCGATAGAATGGAACATACTTTACAACTCATTATTAAAACCGATGATTTGGTTAAAAAAATAAGTGATTTAAGACGCTTTAAAGGAAGTAAATTAAAAGAAAAATTACAAGAAAAAGTAGAAAAAAATGATTTAACAGTACAAGAAATGGAGAGTTTACTGGCTGTAGAACAAGCACGATGGGATGCTATTTTAGTAGATGAATTCGATTTTGACTCCATGAAAAAGAAAACTTTTCCTTCTGTAATCGATACTATTCATTCTCCTTTAATGTAAATGTTACAAAAAGCAGACTGCACTGGTCTGCTTTTGCTATAATTTATAAAACTGCTAGGTGAGAGATATAAATGAAAGTAAAGGAAGAGTTACCACCAGAAAAATCACTAGTTGACGCAATGTCTGTAGCGAAATCCTCACCGGAGGCTGCTAAATATTTGTGCATCCAATTTGATAAAAAAATATTTGCGATGAAACTAGGGGATGAGGCTAAACCTTTGCAAGAGCAAATGAAAGCCTTTGCAAAATATGTGGCATTCCAATTAAATCCTAATAAAGACATATGGCCTGGTAAGGCAAGTGCTACTACAACAGCCTTTGAAAAACTACAGGTTAATCTTGCTACAGAAGGTGTAAAAGCTTTAGAAAACTCTAAAGGAAATGAATACACTATGTATATAGCGGTAAGTGATGACGGGGATGTCTTAAGAGCTTATACAGCAGAACAGCTACAAGAAGGTACTAAAATACACACTCAAGCGGAAGTGGAAGCAGCAGGGATGGGAACGGGAAAAGGTGGATAGAATTTCAAAGAGGATTGGTATAAATGGCAGCAATTGATCAAGAAACTACAGATGCTTTAGATAAAGTATTTAATGCTTGGCTTGCTCTTAATAGTATTTTGAGCCATGAGGGCAAATTATATAAATCCGATCCTACAGGACAAATCATCCGTGATGCTAATGGGAGTCTTCTAACAGTTAATCCGGAACAATTTAAATTATTAATGCAAGATCCTGTAATTGGCTTACAGGCCTATGCTGCAAAACAGGGGCTTCATCTTAAACCGACACTGCAAGACTTTCCTGCGAAAAATTAATTTAGTTTATTTATTGCTAGTTGTGTCTATATAAAGTTATTAGCAGCATTAAGTCGCTCTAGAGAGCCTATGTCAAACCAATTACCCTGATACAGCTCTGCCGTTGCCTTGCCTTCCTTTGCATAATGGCGCATCAAAAGGGAAATAGAATAACGGCCCAGGGGTAAACTAGTAAGAACTTGCGGGTTATAACAGGCTATTCCAGCAAAAGTATAATCCGTGGCTGTATTAGTTAATTGCTTTTGATTAAGTAAACCAAAATCACCATGGTGAGCTAATTCTGGATTGTTCTTTACCAACACTAAATGCAAGTAAGGCACTGATTCAAAATGAAGCAGGTTAAAGTCAAAGTCTGTATAGATATCAGCATTAACTGTGATAAAGGGTTTATTACCTAATAAAGCTAAGGCCTTCGCAATGCCTCCGCCAGTTTCCAGTCCGCCAGGGGGTTCGGGTGAATAACAAATTTCTATATTCCAACGAGCGCCATTTCCTAAATGTTGACGAATTTGCCCGCCAAGATAGGCATGATTGATAACTAAGCGAGTAAATCCTGCTTGAGCTAGTTTAAGAACGTGATGTTCAATTAAGGGCAAACCTTGCACTATGCACATGGCTTTTGGTATTTTTTCAGTTAGCGGTTTTAGTCGCTCGCCACGACCTGCAGCGAGTATCATCGCTGTTTTCATGGTAAGTACACCCTATTTTGCAGAAATTGAAAGAAAGGATGAAGCTCTTCGTAGAGTTCAGTGCATTCTAAAACGTACTTTAAGGTCAGAGGCAAGTTAGCAAGATAGCCTGCTTTTCCATCACGTAGATAAAGACGAGAAAAGATACCTAATACTTTTAGATGACGTTGTAGTCCACATAAATCAAAAGCACGAATAAACGCTTCTTTCGAGTAGATTTTTGCCAGGGGTTGTTGTTCGTAAAAATAGGATACCCATGTTACTACTTCTTCCCTAGGCCATGAGATATAGCAATCTTTAAGCAGTGAGACGAGATCATAGGTTAATGGGCCCCTCATGGCATCTTGATAATCAATGACTGCCAAAGAACCTTGTTCTTCAACAAGCATAATATTGCGAGAATGATAATCACGATGAATAAAAACAATAGGCTGTTTTTCTACTTCATGAGCAAGCCAATTCATCGTGTTTTGGATTACTTGTTCTTCCCCTTCATCTAACTCCAGGGCTAGATAGGATTTAAAAAACCATTCTGGGCAAAGATTCATTTCTTTTAGCATAAATGCTTTATCAAACGAAGGTATTTTAGGATCATCAAGAGAACATTGCTGCATCATCAATAAAGTATCAATTGCTTGTTGATAATAAGTATTGACCGTTTCCTTGTTTAATTTATTTAAAAGAAGTACATCCCCCAAATCACTGAGGAGTAAAAATCCCTGTTCCATATTCCTTGCACTAATCTTTGGTGTAGGAATCTCTGCTTGACTTAATACTTCACTTATATGAATAAAAGGCTTAAGGTCCTCTCTATCAGGTGGTGCATCCATGACAATCTGACTAAGGTCTTGATACTGGACACGAAAATATCGTCTAAAACTTGCATCTCCAGTAAGTGGAATTAAATTAAAATTAGAATCAGGAATGACTTGTTTTAACCATTCTTTCAGTGCGTTTTCTCGTTCATGCATGTTATACTGCTCGCCTTACATTAATTTATAATTGCAACTAAGCTATTGCAAATTCACTGTATTTTTTTAATCATTCCATTTGGGTATAAAAGACATTCCAAAGGATTAATTGATGAATAATCTGTGGGTCAATAATAAGGCATTTTGCGAGCGGTGAACATTAACTTTTATAATAAGCTGAAGAGTTTTTCTTTTTTAATCGCTCCTGGGCGAGCTTTAGCTCCTTTTTATAAAAAAATAGTAGTGTTAAATTCTTTTTTTTTCATTCCTGTTCTAAGCCTTATTCTTTATGTCCTAGTCTCTCATGCAATCGCTGAATCAGCCCCTCTTATTAGTGAACCAATTCAAGCCTGTGTTATTGCAAGAGATGTTGATTTAACTAATGATATAAGAGCAAAGTTTGCTCAATGTTTGGGTTGGCGAGCAGATCAAAGCTCTCCCATTTGTCTTGGTTCTTATCAACCGATCACCGTAATTCCATTAGCAAATGCTGATGAAGTGCGCATTATGGCCGATACGGTTTCTTTTTATCAAGATAAACCCTCTGCTTTAAAAGGGCATGTTGAAGTACAAGAAACACAAAGAGTAGTAAATGCCCAAACCGCTTATGTTTATAGAGATGCTAAAACAAACCAAGTTACTAAAATTGAATTTTTAGGTGAAGTACGTTATTTAGAGCCAGGACGATTGATGATTGCGCGAAAAGCAATCCTTAACCCCCAAGATAAATCAGGAGAAGTGTCTGATGTCCTGTACCGTTTTGCTACAGAGCGCTCTGGCGCTGTTTTACCTGCTTGGGGACGAGCGAGTTTAATTAGACGCTTTGCTAATAAAGATTATTTATTACAAAAGGCGACCTATACAACCTGCGCTCCACAAGATAAAACTTGGGATGTAGAGGCCCAATCGATTGCAATAGATAATGCTAAAGCGACTGGTGTTGCCAAAAACGCTACAATCCGTATTCGTCGTTGGCCTGTGTTTTATACCCCTTATTTAAGTTTTCCTACCAATAAAGAGCGTAAGTCTGGCTTTTTACTTCCTATGATTGGCTATTCTAATGTAGGCGGTATAGATTTTGGTCTTCCTTATTATTGGAATATAGCCCCCAATTACGATATGACTTTAACTCCTCATGTCTATAGTGAGCGAGGAGTGATGATGGGAGGCGAGTTTCGCTATCTAAGCTCTAATAGTTTTGGCGTGATAAGAGGTAATTTTTTACCTAATGATAAAGCTTATAAGAATTTTTTGATGAATAATGAATTGTCTTATCCTCTTTTACGCAATAAATCGGATAATAGGTGGTCTATCGGTGTTACCGAACAAACGAGTATTACACCGAATTTAAAATTTCATTTGAATGCAGAACAGGTTTCAGATGATTATTATTTACAAAACTTTAGTTCTAATCTAGCACAGATTACTCAAAGACAATTATTACGCCAAGCGGATTTAACTTATACAACAGAGCATTGGTTTTTTAGGGGGATGACACAAAGTTACCAAACCTTACACCCTGTTAATGAATCTGCAGTATCTTCAGTATATGAACGCTTACCGCAATTATCAGCACGTGGTTTTTATTATAATTTACCTTTTAATGCGAATTTAAAGCTCTTAGGACAGTATGATCAATTCCACTGGCCGACAGAAAGTTGGGATCTTCGAGGCAGACAACAAGGGCCTAGATTAAATTTTAATCCTACTCTCTCTATTCCTTATCTTAAACCTTGGGGATTTATAACGCCTTCAGCGCAGTTAGCGGAAACTTATTACAGCGTTAACAATCCAAGCGGTATTCCTAATTATGAGCACAATCGGGCTATTCCTCGTTATAGTTTAGACAGCGGTTTGTATTTTGAGCGCTCTTTATCGGAATTATATACCCAAACCTTAGAGCCACGTTTATTTTATTTAAATGTGCCTTATCAAAACCAATCGCAGCTTCCTATTTATGATACAGGGAATATGATATTTAACATGAGTCAATTATTTCGTAGCAATCGCTTTTCAGGTTTTGATCGTATTGGCGATGCAAATCAATTAACTTATGCGCTTAGCTCGCGTTGGCTTAGTGAGAAGACTGGGGCTGAGAGAGCTAATGTTAGTATAGGGCAAATTAAGTATTTTGCTGATCGACAAGTACAGCTTTGCCAGAAAAAAATTGGTTCTTGTATAAGCAACCCTAATACAATCGGCTATTTATCACCGACCTATGATTATTCACCGGTAGCCTCTCGAGCGACCTATCATTTTAATTCTTCATGGTCTATTACTGGAGATTATGTATGGGATCCTGCTACCAAAGCCACCAATAATACTGATATAGATTTCCGTTATCATCCTAGACCTAATGCAGCAGTCAGTGCCGGTTACAGTTATTTAATTGATGCGGACAGAACTAGAATCAATAAGAGTGGTAATAGTAGTAATGCACTACATCAAGCTTTATTAGCTTATGCATGGCCATTAAACGAAAAATGGAGCACCATTGGGGCTTATAGTCAAAATATTAGTAAAAATTACAGTATGATGTCTTTATTAGGGGTGCAATACGATAGTTGCTGTTGGGCGATGCGCTTAATGGGCGGCCGGACCTTTAAAAGTTTAAGTGCCAATTTTGAGCCTCAATATAATAATAATGTCTACTTGCAATTATTATTAAAAGGTTTAGGTTCTGTGGCTAACAGTGACCCCTATGATATATTAAGTACCTATATTCCGGGTTATACTGATCCATTTCATCGTTAATTAGGGTATTATTTAACCAAATTTCTTGTGTTTTGGTAAATAATCGCCTAAATTGCCGAACAGGGCGAAAAAGAGGGTTAAGCATGTTAAAGAGAGTGGCATTAATTTGCGTCTTATGTTCAATAGTAGGTCTTGCTCAAAGCAAGCAGTTATTAGATAAGGTAGTAGCAGTAGTTAATAGTGGAGTTATTACCGCTAGCGAGCTGGATTCCCAAGTGGAATTAACTAAAAAGCAAATTCTTGCGCAAAAAATGCAACTACCAAAAGAGGCGGCATTGAAAAAGCAAGTATTGCAACATCTTATTGATGTAGACTTGCAACTACAAATGGCCAAACAAAATGGGGTCACAGTAGACAGTACTGAATTAAATGAAGCGATAGATAATATTGCCACTGGTAATCATATTAGCTTGACTCTGCTAAGAGAAGAGATTACTAAACAAGGAATTAGTTGGCAGGAATATCGACGTAATATCCGTAAAGAAATGATAATTTCTCGTTTACAACAAAAAGCGGTAGGTAAAGACGTTAATGTGACTAATGAGCAAGTAGAACATTATTTGAAAACAGATAATCATGTGGATAACAGCGCATTGACTTATCACTTGCAACACATTGTGGTGCCCTTAAATGAAGAGCCTACAACGGAAAACGTTAAAAAAGCGCGTGCTACAGCAGAGCAGTTATTAACAAAAGTTAAAAATGGCGAAGATTTTAGTCGTTTAGCTATTGAAGAATCAAGTAGTGAAGTTGCACTTGAAGGAGGAGATTTAGGTGAGCGTCATCTTGCGGAACTACCTGAACTCTTTGCCAAAGAAGTAGTTCATATGAAGAAAGGTCAAGTCTCAGGTCCCATAAGAGCAGCTAATGGCTTTCAATTAATTAAACTCATTGCTATAGGTGGCGAGAATCAAAAGCATGTTGTTAGTTTAACGCATGTTCGTCATATTCTATTAAAACCTGATGCCAGTATGTTGCCCTCCGAATCACTAAAACAGGCTAATAATATTTATCAGCAATTAAAAGCGGGTAAAGACTTTGCTTTAATGGCAAAACAATATTCCCTCGATTCAGGTAGTGCAGTAAAAGGCGGCGATTTAGGCTGGGTAACTCCAGGAGAATTAGTACCTGAATTTGAAAAAACAATGAATGACTTAGCAATTAATGCCGTAAGTAAACCAGTAAAAACACAATTTGGCTGGCATCTAATCCAAGTACTTGCTCGCAAGCAAAAGGATGATTCTGACGCATTTAAAAAACAACAAGTCAGACAATTTCTACAACAACGTAAATTTGCTGAGGCAGTACAAAATTGGCAACAACATATTCGCGCTGAAGCATATATAACTATTCTCGAGAAAGATTTAGCATGAAGCCACTGCTCATTAGCAGTGGTGAGCCAGCTGGAGTTGGACCTGATTTATGTCTAGCTCTGGCGTATCACCCATTTCCAGTAGTTATCTTAGGTGATAAAAATGTTTTGCAACAAAGAGCTGACGAGTTAAATCAACAAGTAGTATTGCTGGATTATGGGCCAGAAAAATCCATGGAATTTAGACCCGGCCAACTTTTTGTATCTTCTATAAGCACTCCTAAAGCTGTTAAAACCGGCATATTAGATCCAGAACATGGACTCTATGTTTTAGAGCTTTTAAAACAAGCGGCACACTTATGTGGGCAACAACAATTCTCAGCTTTAGTTACTGCCCCCATTCATAAAGCAAATATTAATGCAGCGGGCGTTCCTTTTACGGGTCATACAGAGTTTTTTGCTGAATATTTCAACGTAGAACAAGTGGTAATGATGTTAGCTTGTGAGCAAATGAAAGTTGCTTTGGTTACAACACACCTTCCTTTAAGCAAAGTATCAACAGCAATTTCATTTCCCTTAGTTATTAGGGTAATTAAACAATTAAACCAATCCTTAATTAATGATTTCGGTATTTTGAAGCCCCTTATCAAAGTAGCCGGTTTAAATCCTCATGCCGGTGAGTCCGGTTATTTAGGGCGAGAGGAAATTGAGATTATTGAGCCGGCATTAATTCATTTACAAAATTTAGGGATTAATGTCCAAGGCCCATTTCCTGCAGATACTATGTTTGTTAAAGATGAAAATGCTTGTGATGCCTACGTTGCCATGTATCACGATCAGGGTCTTCCTGTTTTAAAGTATGCAGGTTTTAATCATTCAGTAAATGTTACTTTAGGTCTCCCAATTATTCGTACTTCTGTGGATCATGGTACCGCCCTTAATTTAGCTGGAACAAACAAAGTAGATAATGGAAGCATGTTAGTAGCCGTAAAAACAGCATTGTCGATGGCTGTAAACAGGGATAAAGTATGACCGCCATTAGCTTAATTGCAGCAATAGATGAGGCTGGTGGAATAGGTATTAATAATCAACTCTTAGTTCATCTTCCTGCAGACTTAAAATACTTTAAAGCAGTGACTATGGGCAAACCTATTATTATGGGGCGCCGTACCTACGAATCAATAGGTAAGCCTTTGCCTGGTAGGAAAAATATTATCATCAGCAGCAGTTTAGCTCCTGATGATAATATTATAATCTTTTCTCAATTAGAACAGGCATTAGAGCTGACAAAAGATGAGCTTGAAGTAATGATTATTGGGGGCGCGCAATTATTTTCTGAAACAATCCATTTAGCAAGGCGTTTATACATAACAAAAATTCATCATCAGTTTAATGCAGACGTCTATTTTCCTGCAATTAATCAGGAACTTTGGGAATGTACAGAACAGCAATGGCAAAGTCATGATGAAAAAAATCAATATGATATGACTTTTTGTATTTATGAACGCAAAAATTTATCTAAGTGAAGATAAAATATAAGTAATATCAGCTATTAGCTCAGTTCCCTTATAAGCAACATTACAATGATTATAACCAAGCCAAGTTGTTCCAGATAATAGAACACCATTAAAATAGCTTTTACAGAGATAAATTGGTTTTCCCTCTGAATTAGTTCCCACGCTAATTGCATTTCCTTTCTTTGTACTCCAGGTGTATAGACCAAATTCCATTTTATTAGGAATAGAAAATTCTGTTACATAATGGATCTTGCCTTCATAAGTAAGAATACAATGCTGTGATTCCGATGATATTGTTCCAATTTGCATACCACCAAATAAATAGGCACGGCAAAGAAAAAGAGACTGGCCATTACTATCTCTACTGATAAGCAAAGCATCTTTTAATAAAGATTGAGTAACTAAGTTTGCCTTTGCATGAATGAAAGTGATGAAAAAAAGGGACAGAAGAAAAATAAATGAACGTAGCATAATGAATTCCTGTTGTAGATTATCTAAATTATAGGGCTAATATTGCCCAAAATGAATTACTGGATATCGAAGTGGATTGCTCTGGACTAAATAAAGAAAAAGAATAAGAAAAAGTTAAAAAAGTATTTGACACTGGTAGCGAAATCCGTAGAATACGCAGCACGCCTTCGGGGCGAAGTTCATTAAGAAAAGAGAAGACAAACTGTGTGGGCGCTTTGAAAGAAATTGAGTACTTGTGAGAAACAAAGCAACAAAG
>CANJQE010000036.1 GCA_947476305.1 Legionellaceae bacterium | reverse complement strand
TGAATAGTATAGAAATCTCTGTTTTATTTAACCTCCCTTCTTTATACGTCGCAATTACGCGATCCCTCAAGTCCAAACTATATGCTTTCATAAATAAAACGTTAAAAAGCAATTATCATACAGGTAAATATACCGGTTTAGCTATACATATACCGGCTTAGGTGAAATCTTAGTTATGATTTTATTTGTGAATGATACTGACGCACATCAAGGAAATATAGGAGTTGATGCAAAAGGACGTTTTATTAAAATTGATGGAGGCTGGGGATTTGCTCATACTGATGATAGTTTGAAATATAATCCTCTTACCGAAGCAATGCTTAATCAGCTTCCTCATCAACCTGATGACTTTGATGGGGAATGGTTCGATAGTAGCAAAATGTCTTCTAATCCAAAATTTAGACACGAAGTAAATAATGGAATTTTAAGAATAATTACATTATCGGACACATTTCTTAAAGTATTTGTAGATTCTTATATTACTGATTCAGGAACTAATACATTACTTTACCATGAGCTACTTCTAAGAAAAACAGCTTTAAAATCAATAGCATTAAAGAATAATAGCTTTATGTCATATCTGCAAACAGAACAGTGTGTGATAGATTATGCCAATCATGTTCATTGTTTAAAGCAATTTAAAACAATTGGGAAAAGCGTACCCTTTACAGGCCTCCATCTCAATGAGGTGCAAGAAATTTTTGGTGGCTTAAAATTGGAAAATATCTTAAAAAATCCTGACCCATGGTCCAAGTTTTTTACTCCTTTAACAAGCGAAGAGATGGCTTTAATTGAAACTCCCAAAGGATTGAACGATCCATCATTATAAGACTAAGGAAGTGTAATAAAAAGAGCGATTGTCCAATGTGAGAAATCATGGCTCGCTCCGTTTTATCTAATAATGAGATTCTGTTAATCTAACATAGGCAAATCGTCTGCAGTTAGGGCTGTGCTTTGAGGATGAGACGATAATCTCAATATGTTAAATCTAATTTTTCGAAGTAATCCGACTTCGTGGGGTTGTTTATGGGCGAATTCAACCAATAACTGCAACTGTTTTAAAATTTAACAAATTTATTAAGTGATGCTCCTGCCATTAAACCTGGAAATGGTAGACTGATGAACTCCTATTTCATCAGCAATTTTCTGCTGCGTGTAGCCTAATTTCCAAAAAGCCTGTATTTTGCATCGTTTTAAATAATCCAACCGTTTATACAAAAGTTGCATTAACGCGTTGAATCCAAGTGTAACAGATACTCCTCTCCCCGGAATTTCGTACGTTGCGACAATCATTAAAACATAGGCCCCATTAAAGTGTTTTTTAATTAACTTTAGATCTCATTTTAACCCATTATTCTTCAAATATAAAAAGAGTGGCGATTCAATTGAAAATCAAAAATTACAACTAGCAGAATTTGCTAATAGGAGTTATTTCAATTTAGAATATATTCTATAATCAATTTACTTATAAAATCAGAGAACATTATGTTTTTTAAAATAATTTTATTTAGCATCATTAGCTCCTTTTCATTTAATGCAGTAGCTTCTAAGGATGTACAACCAGAAACCCCTACTGACTATTCGCGGGCGCTATTGAGAGTGGTGCTGACTGTTATTAAAGATTGCTATAAGGCGCCACAACAGGCAACGGGTGATCAATTAGTTAAATGTGTAGCAACAGTGTTTGAGAAGAAAGTTCCAAATCCACAGCTTTATAAAATAAACATTACAGGAGATTGCCCTGGCGATATAGATTTAATTATGTATAACGAAAGAGGCGATGTGATTAATTGCTATATTACTTTGGCTAAATTTGTCAATGTAAATCGCTGTATAAGTTACAAAGTGCCTCCCTTAACAAAGGGACAAGAAATGTCTATAACCCCTCCTGAGGTCCTTGTTAATGATTAATAAAAAAATTTATTTTATTAATCTGTACTCTATTAGTTTCTAAGTTAGCTCTGTAGATGGCGCAATTGATATGGGGCGAGTAATAGTAGCCTATGATAAGGCTTTTTTTGAAAAAATTTTATTCATAATTTCAGTTAGCTTCGACTAATGGATGCATTTAGTTATAGACACATTTAAAATAAATTTAAATATACATATAAACCACCGTTTAAATGAACTCCTATCTGTTTGTTTCAATAAACTATTTGATTGAGTTAAACGAGTTTAAAAAACTGTTTCAATTAATTATTGTTTAAACAAATCATAGCGCTGGGGAGTCTATACTTTATGGGTATGGCATTTTGAAGAAAATCGATATGGTTGGGCATGTATTTTTGCTTGTGCAACTTTAGCGGGGGCTGTTAGTTCACACTTACAGGGAGTTTTAGCATTAGACTGCGCAGAAAACGACTCACCTCAAGTGAAATTGTAGTTTTCAAAAATATGGTGCTTTAGCTTTGCAGTTCTATTGTTGTGATTGTATTGTCTAGGCATCTGCAAATACCCGAATACGATAGACCAAGTGGACCTCATTTAAGAATATTATTCGTCAGAATAATGTAATAATCTTCATTAAATTACATAAATTTTTACTAGCCTAGATATACAAGTTACCGTAAAAGAGACTCTTAATTCGTATTGTTTGTTTGATTAATATCCATACATCATAATTGGTAATATTATTGTAGTAAGGTAATAAATTATTTAATAAGCTCCTCTTTTGTTATTTCGGTATCTTTTGGTACTTGGTTGATAAATTGAAATAGTGAAAAATTTTTTATTTCTATAATATTTTTAATCTCTTCTTCATAATCTGCTATTAATTTAAAACAGTTTTAATATCGTCCTTATTTATTGATGAGTAGACAAGGGTTGATAGGTAGGCTGCCTATAGAATGACTAAATCTATTATGTACTGCACCTGGGTATGCAAATTCTGCAAAAGATTGATAGATAAGGAAAGCAAGATATAAAATACGCAGCCAATTAGTGTGTATAATAGCAGCTTATGGAGACAAACCAGAAGCATTAATGTTTAAACTTAAATAAATGACTATTAAAAGGATGTGCAAGGATATTGAAATAGAAACAAATGAGGTAAATATGACAGAAGAAACACAAAGAGAATTCATACAAAATAATCAGGAATTAATCCAAAAATTTCTTGAGGAATCGAAACCGCACGAAGATGAAATAAGCGCCAGTATTCAAGCAACTATCGCCCAATTTTTATTAAACACACGCATTGAATTAAATAAACGTGCAAATGGTCAACAGTGGATTAGTACAGAAGACATTATACAAGCACAAATAACAGTATTGAGACGTTCAATAGTCGATTTAGAGCATTATTATTTAACACTACGGGATGGAGAAACTTGGCAATGAAGCAACGACGAACGGTTTTAACGACGCTCAATTTTCCATTGGGCAAAAACCTACATAGTTGAATTATACCCAAAGGTAAAATACCGCTAGCTAATCATTATAAAAGCATAAAATTGGGGGGTGTGGTTTTACATCTTTCGTATTTTTATAATTATTACGTTTAAATAAACATTTCTTATAGTGAATAAAAATTTAGAATTGTCAAAATTTAACTGTTAAAAAATGTTTCATTAATTAATCAGTCTTGGGCTGCACACCGATTGTAATATGAAACCCAATGGCATAATTCTTAAAAAGTAATTTCTCAGATAACCCATATTTAATTCTTAACTGGCTCAACATAGGGGAGTCCACAAGCAGACAGTGATATCTTTGTTGGTTAATTTCAGTACTAACTAACCTCTTTACTTTAAAATGATACTCTTTTCCTAAATCTTTTTTATCTAGAAGAGGACGCTCTTCAGGATAGGCAACACTTACATGTGCACCAGCAGAATCATTATTAAAATAATCCGGCATTTTTATTGTGAAATCATTTAATAAAGGATGTAACTTATGAATATACTTGTCATCAATATCAAGATAGACGAGTTTATTTTTTGATACCCTTAATATCCCATACGTGTCGAGTAAGGAAAGAGCGCTAATCACGGGTGGGTTATTTAATTCTATTATTGAAGGAATTATCATTATTCTTCACATTCAGATGTTTTATCCCTTAATTGCTGACGATTTAATGCATCATATAATGTAGAGCGTTTAATGCCAAAATTTCTACAAACAGATGCTTTACTTACACCTGATTTTAAATCCTCTAATACAGCTTCCATTTTCTCAGGATTAATAACCTGGGGCCTGCCTCCATGACGTCCTCTTTTATTAGCTGACTCCAAACCCGCTAAAATTCTTTCGCGAGTTAATGCTCGTTCATATTGTGCAAGTGCTCCAAATAAATTAAATAATAACTCCCCATGAGGAGTGGTCGTATCCATTTGTTCTGTTAAAGAGCAAAATGCAATGCCCTCTTTTTGTAGCTTGGTAATTATTTCTAGTAGGTGGGGTAGAGAACGACCAAGTCTATCTAATTTCCAAACGACCAGGCAGTCACCTTTTTTTAGATAATCTAATGCGTTTTGTAATCCTGCACGCTTATCTTTTGCTCCACTGGCTTTATCTTCAAAAAGATGGCGAGGGTCCACTCCGGCTTTCAAAAGGGCATCTCGCTGTAAATCGGTATTTTGTCTATCGCGCTCAGAAGAAACACGCATGTATCCTATTTTCATCCGTAAAACCTCTTTTTTAGGTATTCGCACACCAATTATAAACTATAAACGTCATAGTTTTTCGCACAGTTATAAAGGGTTTTTTAGATGATTACAAGGGAGAATAGGATTGTACGGAAAACAGGTGATTGGCGACACCTCGAAATTTTAATGCCCAGTGTTTCTTTGTGGACATTTGTCTCCATATGTACTATTATAAGAGGAAGAGTAATCCTTAGTGACTGATATGCATATTAATACAAGCCAAATAAATACAATCCCTGATGAAGTGGTATGGAAATCCTTGACTAATCTTGTAAATCGCTTTGACTTTAAAGAAAGTGAAGCGCGAATTTTAATGGGAGATATGCCACGATCAACATATACTTCTCATAGAGCTAAATTAAATAGAGATCAAAAGGAACGCGTATCTTATCTTTTAGGTATTTATAAATCTTTGCGTATTTTATTTGATGATGGGGAACAAGCTAGAACTTGGATTAATCGTAAAAATACATTACCACCTTTTAATGGGGTGACACCGAAAGAATATATGTTGGAAGGTGGATTAGTCCGTCTTTCAGATGTAAGAAAATTTTTGGATTTTTGGAGAGGATATTAGAATGCATTCTTTTATTAATTTTGATAAGAAGGTGCACCGGCTCATACCGTCTAAATTTCCGCCAATATTATTGTTTGATTGGGCTAGCTCTGCAGAAGAACTTGAGCAAATTGCTCATCTTGAAGGTCTTACAAATGAGCGCATCCAAGCTGAACTTGGTAAAGTTAATTTAATAGCAAAAGAGGATTGGGTAGGTGGTCAAGGCTCTACTCCAATCATGGCTGCTTTTACTCATATTGGTTTTACTTCGAGATTCAGTGATGGAAGTTATGGTGTTTATTATGCAGCTTCTACTTTAGAGACAGCAATAAAAGAAACGGTTTTTCATCGAGAGAGATTTTATAGCGCTTCTAATGAACCAACTTGTGCTATATCAATGCGCGAATATATAGCAAAACCTAAAAAACCATTGGTGGATATAACAAGCAAAAGTTATGATGATTTTCTAAATCCGGATCCTAATTTTTATAATAAGAGTCAGGAGTTTGGAAAAAAAATTCATGATGAAAAACAATGGGGTTTATTATATCCGAGCATTAGGGACAAAGGTGCCTTATGTGTGGCCATTTTTAGACCACCAGCCCTCACAATACCTGATCAAGGATGTCATCTGAAATATATTTGGGATGGTACACGTATTTCTGAGGTTTACGTGGAGAGTAAGGTAAAAAATTTTTGAGGTGTATCTTCAGCCGATATTACTGATACAGAAGCTCTATTTTCCAGCCGGTATTTATGTCTAGTAAATCGCTTAGTAGAATTTAATTCTATTTATATGTTGATCTGCGATTTAATAGACACCTTCTTCTATGTGTTTTTAATTGTTTACTAATTTATAAATTAATAGACAGCATTATCCCTGTCAAAAATTAGAATTAAGTTTTAAGATGCTAAGAGATCTTGTAATGTAACTTTCAAGACCTCTTTTTCAGTAAAAGAAGTGAGCGTGGAGTCTTTCTTAATACTAATGGGAGTAGTGATGTTTTCTTTTTATTTCTGCAACGACAATTAATAGCTCCCTATATTCATCTATAGAATAAAGTAAGCGGTCTCTTTCTTTTTTAAATTGCTCTTCACTATATAATCTTGGTAAAAGCATGGAATTAGGGAATACCACGCAAGAATCAAAATCAGTAAATTCCTGCTTAACTAATTCAAGCAATTCATTATGGGCACAATTTAACTTATATAAGTTTAAAATTCTATCATTTAGAGACGCGGATTGATCGTGAATTTGCAGTACTGCTTCGCATAAAGAGATACAAAAATGTTCGTAAGAAGGTGTAATCTCGGTATTCATTTTAACTCCTGTAAATATAGCTCACAATGGTTACAGTATCATCAATAAAATCAAACAGCAATCTTTTGGGTTGAATGGTGATCAGATCGATCGAGGTGTGATATTTCTTTAATATTCCCTAAAACGATCGTTTTACGGAATAACCCCTCATCCCTTTAAACATGGTGTACGAATTTCCGAGGTAAGTTCATATACTCACTTAGTAAATCATTGCATTCTGCTGACTGTTGCAAATTAGCATTAAAAATTTTATATAAAACTCGCAAGCATTGGCATATGAACAAGAATTATCTTGTGCAGAAAAAATATTTAGAGATATAAAAGGCAAAGCAATTTCAAACATAGAATGATAACCATTAGCAATGTTACAAACAGAATAAACGTTAGCAAACTTTTGTAAGTCTGGAGTAGGTACGTTATCCATCTCAAAGCATTCCACATGGTATCTTTATTAGTAAATACAATATAAATGATAATAAATTTAAAACTGATTAATAAAACACGTCGCAATAGCCCCTATTCATTTTTGAATGGTAATGCTTTTAATAATAACAGGTGTTATAGGTTTATCTTGTGAGGTAGCTACATTGCTAATCTTATCAGCAACCTCTTGTCCTGATATTACTTGCCCAAAAACATTGTAGTCGCCTTGTAAGTTGGGAGTGGGAGCTACGGTAATAAAAAACTGGCTGCCATTAGTATTTGGTCCAGCGTTAGCCATCGCCAACACGCCAGGTTTGCCAAAACTCGCATTAGTATTTTCATTCGCAAATTGATATCCTGGACCTCCCGTCCCTTTTCCAAGTGGGTCTCCGCCTTGAATCATAAATCCACTTATCACACGATGAAAAATTAGGCCATTATAGAAAGGGCGCTTGACCATTTCACTAGTCATTGGATCTTTAAATTCTTTTGTGCCTGTAGCTAAGCCCACAAAATTTGCAACGGTAACAGGCGCATCTTTTGTGAATAATTTACAGGTTATGATACCTTGGGATGTATTAATAATTGCAGTGTCTGCATGTGTAATCGGGATATATAGTGTCAACAATAAATTGACAAATAAAGGGATAATTTTCTTCATGTAATCTCCGTGGTTACTATAATGTGTGCGATGATACCCGAGGCAGTATAGCAGCAAGTCTAAGCTGGATGAAATTAATTGCGCTACTGCACTAATTGTATCCTAATGAGAATTTTAAGACACGCCCAGGGTCAATAAACGGCGGTTTGCTTTACTCACTATTCTACTATTTGAGATAGACGAAAATTAAAAAATATAGTTATTTATCTCAGTTTACAGGGTAATTAATCCTACTATTATAATAAAGCTACACAGGGTTCTTAAAGAATCTTTTTTTAAACCTCCAATTTAATCTAGAAGTTATCTCATGCATTTCCGTTTGTAATCCAAAATACCGGCGATTATTAACTAGTCTAAGTACTTGGGCTAGTTAATAGTCTGTAACTTTAAATTCAGTTAAAAGACCTAAAATCCTCCCGCCATAAACTCTACCCAAGAGCGCGCACTCAATTTAGTTATAGCTAAAACTTTAAAATAGCTCTAAAAACATAATTAACTTAGACTTGCCCCCTCAATAAAATCATCAAGCTTATTTAAAAATAGAGGAATCATTTTTTTACACCAATCCTTATTCATAGCTTTATGTAAGAGCAAGACATAGAGTTGTTTCTGGAACTGATATATAGCATTTATAACCGGATTGTCTTCATGGAAAACTCTCCCTAAATGAGCTTATTTTTTTACCCGAATCATTTTCGTTTAGGTTTTTAAATTAGCTTTCGGCTCAGCCGATGCGGGTTCACTAGTAGGGGCTTCAAATAAGCGAAAAAAGCCTATTCCTAAGTCTGTCACAAAACGCCATGTAGTCTTCATTATAGGAAAAGGCGTAATACTCATTAAATGAGTTTCTTCGAACTTATGTGGGCCTAAATCCCACATTTTTGTAGTGTAGCTGTCTACTTCTTGACGAACTCGCTCCGTAAGTTCAGTTTGTTCATGAATATAGAGACTTAATCTTTGCAACACACTAATACGGGTGGTCTTTAAATCATCTTTACCTAACGTAGATTGTTCCAGGACATTCAAATAAGTCATGACAGATTGACGCAGGTCAATAATAGGTTTTATTTTTGCTAATACTTTATCCAATTGACTCGTAGTGATTAAATCAACCCATTTAGCAAATTGACTCTGCTGAGTACTTAATGAACGTTCAAAAAGAGGAGGCTCAATACTGTTCTTAATCATGAAGTCAATCACTTCCCTTTTAGTCATTTTTTCCTTGGAAAGAATGGTACTTTGTAAGTTAGTACTCTGGAAGATCATACATTGCAAGACAGCAATTGAAATAGAAATTAAAGAATAATCTAAATCACCCGATAGAGGCTTAGGTTCTATATCATGTAATTTATAGAGCAACGCCACTAATTTAGCATCGCCTTCACTGTAGTCATTATTCAACCATTCAAAGACGAGCAAATCGATTAATTCATCTCCATTAGAGGCAGTCCTACCTGCGTGCTGATAATGATGTACAATAAAACGCGGCCATTCGAGAAAAAGAAGATAATTTCCTGTACGCAAGGCTTGAAGATACTCCTTTGAAGACGCCAACATATCCTCTCCTCTTAAGACCAGATCCATTATTAGAACGATTGCATAAGGTATCTTTTGCGTTATTCCTAGTACGGCGGTATTCATTTACTAAATGTAAACTCCGCTCCTCATGATAGGAATGCCTTGTTCTAAAGCAAAATATTCAGGTGATGCACGTGCTCTATTTTATAAATACCATCTTTTTTATTTTCTATCCATATGTTTATTTTAAGACCAATCGTATCCCCTTTAGAGGATAAATTTTCCTTTAATTTCTAATAGTTCTTATAACTATCCTATACTAAAAATAAAGCATTGAAATGGAGTCTTTGATGATTATTAAATCTTGGTTAAAAATTATCTTTATTGCTACTCTTCCTATACAAATAGCCTTTGCAGATTGCGACTTAACCCAATTTCGCTGGGATTGTGATCTTCCTGTGCAAGTAAAACCAAAACCAGGCGCGACCTCTTTAGTCTATTGTGGAAACTCTTATGGCTATATAAGTAAACAACAGTATGACATCTTAGCTCGCTATCAACGTGCCAGTGTGAACATGGTATTAGACATTAATGGGGAATATATTGATAGTCCTTGCGAAGGTGCAGAGCGTTAATAATTACCTAGTTTTTACACAGAGTATCGCTACACAGGACTTACGAAGTCCTGTATAATTGCTAAAAAATTCTGTTCGGTTTACATGATTATTGAAGTTAATGGTTTAGCAATAGAGGTTATTAAAAAACCCATAAAAAATATGCACTTACGCATATATCCTCCTGATGGATTAGTAAAAGTAAGTGCCCCTATTCATTTTAAAGAAAAAACCATAAGAATTTTTCTCCAAGAACACAGCCTTTGGATTGATACCCAACGCAAACGAATTAAAGAGCGCGCACCTGAAAAAGAAGAGCTATTGCAAACAGGGAGTCTTATTCCCTTTAAAGGTCAAAATCATCTATTTATCCTCGAAGAACATCACGGTCCTTCTCACATAGAATGTCGCGAAGGATTTATTTATTGTTATGTACCTCATCATGCGTCACCAAGCCAGATTAATACCGTATTAGAACGCTGGTATAAAAGAGAAATGGAATCCATACTCCCTTCATTAATAAGGCATTGGGAGGCTATTATCAATGTCCAGGTAACGCAATGGGGAATAAAAAAAATGAAAACCAGATGGGGCTCATGCAATACGCGCGCGCAACGTATCTGGTTGAATCTCAATCTTATTAAAAAACCGCCCTCTTGTTTAGAATATGTTTTGGTGCATGAGTTAGTTCATCTCTTAGAGGCGAGTCATAACCAACGTTTTTACCGACTCATGGATCAATTTATGCCGCAATGGCAAGAATATAATTATTTGCTTGAAGGTAAAAAAATAAGAAAATAAATCTTGGCTAAATTTAGCTCTTGCAAGAAAGGCTACATGACGTACAATTTATATACTTCAATTCTTGTTGAGCTGCCATTGTTTTCTAGCGATTTAATGACCGATGATTTATGCACGCAAGGTTATCATATTATTAATAACTTTTTAGCAGTGGAACATGCTCAGAACTTACACTCGATAGCTGAAAATCTTCATCACAATGGTGCATTTCACCATGCAAAAATTGGAAGAACGTTAGACAGGCACCAAAATACTACAATTAGAAGTGATGAAATTTGTTGGTTAGATCACTTCCAAGATAATCCCAGTGTGCAAAACTACTTACAAATAATGAATGAAATGCTTCAGACTTTAAATCAGTCCTTATTTTTAAGTCTCAGTGAATTTGAAACTCATTTTGCAATTTATCAACCCGGCTCATTTTATAAAAAGCACGTAGATCAATTTCAAACAACGAAGAATAGAAAGATCTCTTGTGTTTATTATCTAAATGAGAATTGGCAACCCTCTTTTGGTGGAGCGCTAAAACTGTACTCGCCACAAGATCAATTACTCCAGGAACTTGCTCCCCTAGGAAATACTTTCATTTGCTTTAACAGTGAATTACCGCATGAAGTAGAACTGACACACCAGGTTCGCTACAGCATCGCCGGCTGGATGAAAACACGCGCCACCTCATCAGTACAAGTAACTCTTTAATCCTATCGCCCCCCTCTGTATTTAAGTCACCAATCTTAAATCCCAGTGAAAAGTCAGATTTGAGTGCATCTTGGGAAAAGAATGATTCTAAAAATGCTCACATAGTTATCTATGCTGCGCTTTTTTAGAATCATTCTTTTCCCAAGATGCGCCAAATATGGCTTTTCATCACCTTATTATGAGCTATACTCTTTAAAAACAAGGACCTAATGCATGGAGTTGCAGTGAAAAAAATACTAAAGAAAAATGGTATCGCTTTTCTTATAGGCATCGTTTTTGTAACACTTCTTTCATGGCTCTATATTTCCAGCAATAGCACGACAACAGCCCTAGTAAATACAATCAACGATACGGTTTATGATCATTTATTACGCGCTCATTTAGATAAGTTACCCCCTATCAAGCAAAATAACATTGCCATTGTTGCCATTGATGATCAGAGTATTGCGGAACAAGGTCGCTGGCCTTGGTCAAGAGAAAAAATTGCCTTGCTGGTTAATAAACTACATCAAATGCAAGCTGCTGTAGTTGCCTTTGATATCATCTTTTCTGAACCAGAACGAAATATTATGGTACAAGCCTTAGATAGTCTTGATAAAACTCCGGCATCTAAAGATGCCTCTTTGAAAGAATCTATTAAACAATTAGTTCCTTATTTTAATTTTGACGAGGGTTTTGCTAAATCATTAAGCCAAGGCGATTTTGTTTTAGGTATGGTTTTTGATCCTCAAAATGACGCTGCTCTAGGTGTATTACCAAGTCCCTTAGATTCTATGACTCAAGAACAAGCTAATTCTCTATCTATTCCCACGATGGATGGTTATTTAGGTAATATTGATGTATTACAAAACGCAGCTCATCACGCAGGATTTCTCAACGCCGATCCCGATGATGATGGAACGCTAAGACAAACTAATTTAGTTCTGGCTTATCATAATGGAGTTTATCCTTCCTTGGCTCTTGAAGCCACCCGGCTGTATTTATTAAGCGATAAAATACAATTAATTACCTCTAACTATGCTAATACCCCCGTTTTGGAGGGATTGCAATTAGATCAAACCATCATCCCAACTGATGAAACAGGTAGTATTTTAATTCCTTATCGAGTTGGTGCTTATGCCTATCCTTATATCTCAGCTACTGATATTTTAGAGAACCGAGTTAAAGAAAAAGACATTTCTAGTAAAATTATTTTTATTGGTGCGACTGCAACAGGCCTGGGGGATCTAAAGCCTAGTGCTATTGCTAATAATTATCCAGGGGTTGAGATTCATGCATCCATTGCCTCTGCGATTTTAGATAATTATTTCCCCTCTAAACCCGTATGGGGTCGAGGCCTAGAATTTGTCTTAATTGTTGGCTTAGGTATTATCGGCGCTTTATTATTTCCTTTTCTCAATGCAATTTATCTCTCAATTATTGCCATATTAAGCGTCTTAACCTGGCTTTACACCACTACATGGTTATGGACAAACCAACATCTCGTTTTAACTTTATTATTTCCGCTGATTACTGTTTTATTCTTAGCTTTTATGAATATGGTCAATAGTTATTTATCCGCTAGTAAACAAAGAAAAGAGATTAAATCCGTCTTTGGTCAATATGTACCTCAACAACATATTGATACTATTTTGAAATCATCGAATGAAACCTTACTAGAAGGTGAAAGCAAGGAATTAACTGTCTTATTTTCAGACATACGAGGATTCACCACCATGTCTGAAAAATTAACTGCAATCCAATTAAAAGCGCAATTAAATGAATATTTAACTGCCATGACTGCCGTCATTTTTGCTTTAGGAGGAACTATTGATAAGTATGTAGGCGATATGATCATGGCGTTTTGGAATGCGCCCATTTCGGACCATTTACATGCTAAAAAAACGATTTTGGCCGGTCTTGAAATGCAAACAACACTTAAAGAAGTCAATAAACTGTTTTTAGCTAAAAATTTGCCTGAAATTAATATTGGTATTGGTATTAATACAGGAATGATTAATGTGGGCGACATGGGTTCAAAATACAGACGTGCCTACACTGCAATTGGTGATTCAGTAAACTTAGCGTCCAGGCTTGAAGGAATGTGCCGCCCGTATGAAGTAGATATCTTGGTGGGAGAAGTTACCTATAAAGAAACAAAAGACGAGTTCCTATTTTTATACGTCGATAAAGTTAAAGTAAAAGGTAAAAATCAGGGTGTTGATATTTACCTGCCCTTAGGTCTCTCGTCTGAAGTCACTCCCGAGCAAATAGAGGAAGTAAATGAGCACCATATTGCTGTACAACATTATTTCAAACAAGAATGGGATCTAGCTGAGTCTTTATTTGCAGGACTTCAAACAAAATACCCTACTCGATTCTTATACAGCGTTTATTTAGAACGTATTAGGGCTTATAAAGAAAATCCACCCAGCGCAGATTGGGATGGTGCATATGTAGCCTTAAGCAAATAAGCGAATTATACAGGATTTACGAAAGCCCCAAGGTCAAGACAAAAGAAGTTTTTAATGAGGGAGTTTAGTAAACTCAATGACCGAATTAAAAACTTCTTTTAACGAAGAGATTGGGCATTTTTCCTAATTCCTATTATATTTTAAATTCTTGCCCTTTTGTAACAAATCCGAGAAAACCCTGCGCTTTAGCGTCAATTCCTTTGGTAGAGTTGTAATGATACAACCACATTTTTGCCTTAATCTCATCAGTTAAACCAGCTAACTCGGAAAAGTGGGCATGTACTGGGCTTTTATTTTTTCCCGTATCACAATCGTGGAATATCAGATCAGCCTTATCAAAATAAATTTTATACTGCTCTGCTTCAAACTGAGTATCAGTAGTAATAAAAACTTTTCTTTTTGCTGTAGTAAAAAATAGTCCAAAACTAGGCGCAAGCTTTGCGCCATTACAGACATGCACAGTCTTAACTAATTGAAATTTAATATCTTCCCAAATAAAAACATCGTCTACAATAGGCATTAACTCATAAAAATCAGTCAAACTTGCCGGACGCTCCCCTTCAATAGATTGGAGTCCCCCTGATAACACATTATCCCATAAACGATGCACTAAGGAAGGATGTATATAAAGTTGCGGCTTTCTAGGCGGTTTATCAAAACGATTGGTAAAGGCCAACCATTCCAAGCCTCCGGCATGATCTGCGTGTAAGTGGCTAATATAAACACTATCTATATCTCGATGTGTTAAGCCTACAGCAGCCAAAGAATGCCGCGCATCAGAACCACAATCAATTAACAAATGTTTTCCATTATCACTTTTAATAATCATATTGGACTGAAAATTTTCAGTGATAGGAGTAAATGCAGCACCTGTCCCTAGAAATTGCAATTTCACCTTAAAATCCCTCTTTCATATGCTCATACCTTCGCTATTTATTATAGAGCACCTTTTACACTGAGCGTGTTAATGCAGGTGCGCTAGTTGTTGGTGGTGTAGTTTGTGCAAGACCAGAAATATTAGCCAGCAACGTTAAGGTCTGTTTCGAATCACTATCAGAATCTTTAATATAATACCAACGACCACGATATGGAATGGCTAAGTAGGCGCCCACAGGAGGCTTATCACTATAATAAATTTTCATCATCCCTTCTAAAACAAGCTGCCAATCGAAAGGCTTACCATTATCATAAACAGTTTGTGTCATCACTTGGCTTTTAATATCTTCAGGTGGCTCTGCTACTCCTTTTGATAAATAGTTAAAAACACCTATTACCGAGCGAGTCACTACATATACTTTATGAGGTGCAGGATAGTTAGTTAAAACAATTTTATTTTGATAGATCTCTATTTCTGCTTTACGTAAAACAGCGCGCTCTTTGGGTGTTAAGCGATAATCTTTTTCAATAACTAAGGTTAAATCTTCTACCGTCCCATTTTTAGAGTAAAATCCTGTTAAGGCATTAGCGAGCTGCATACGACGCAATACATAAGTCATGTCAATAAAATTTTGGTATTCTGGAACATGGGATGAGGTAGCTCGTGCCGCACTTGGGGCGTTGTACGCTTTTCCTACTCGTTGAAAACCAACACGCATGACGCGGGGGATACTCCAAGAAGATTGTAATAACAAACCGACATCATACAAATCCAACTGACTTAAAAAGGATTGAAAGAAGGCTTGATCATCTAAAGGGGTATAACTAATGATAGGATTATCAGAATAGCTGAGACTGGAAGAAGGATTAATACCCACATTGGATTTACCAGGCCGAGGGAAGTTGATTGTACCACCTAAATTAAGTCCTTCTTGAACACTAGCACTTCCGGAAATACTGCCTACTTTTAAGGCCATAGGATTTTCATCATAGCGCAGACGAACTAAGTTCAAAAGTAATTCTTGATTGCTACTATAACTCATAGCCTGATTATAATTGTACCTGTCTTTAGGTAAGATGTGAGGGCCAATAGAACTGCATGCTGTTAAAAACGATAAGAGCAGTGGAAGACAATATTTTATTATTTTTTTCTCTGAGCAGTGCATCATTTAGCATCCAAATTAGAATTGCCATTATACTATCCAATATTTTTTAATATATTTCCACAAGAATCTGGACTTCATTGAATGCTATGATAGTCTAAGCTCACCTTACTTAAAATTATTTTTATTCATGGGCTTAACTGAAATATTAAACATATGTGCACTCGCTTTTGGACTCTTTGTTGCCATAGTAACATTCAACTTATTATTAAAGCGCACTGTTAAAAGTCCAATCAGGAATTTATTTTTTAAACTGGGTGTTTTTATAATATTCAGTCTATTGCTCATATTGCTTCCTAGACTGATGGATTTTATAAAAACCAACTCTTTTTCATTTGCATTTAACGCGATAATTGAGTGTTTGTGGTGGTTCTCCTTAAATCTGCTTATTAATGAAGTATTGACGTATTTTATCTGGGATCGTTTGCTGCCCAGTAGGGGCGTTACTGCATCTAAACTACTGCGTGATTTAATTTGCTTTATCCTTATCATCATTACCATAGCCTGTATTTTTCATTTTGTATTTGAAAAATCGGTAGTAGGACTGTTCACCGCATCAGGAGTAATGGCTATTATTTTAGGTTACTCAGCTCAAGCAACCTTAGGAGAAGCCTTTGCTGGGGTTGGTTTAAATATTACCAAGCAATTTGATCAAGGTGATTGGATTAATGTGAATGGTAATAGTGGAAAAGTAATGGATGTGAACTGGCGCTTTGTTAACCTTCTGACCAAAGAAGGTAACTATCTGTCTATACCCAACTCACAAATTACTAAAGCTAATATTATTAATTATTCACGTCCAGATCCCTTACATGGTATTGCCATGAAAATTCCTGTGAAACAAATTTTTTCACCGGAATCTGTTAAAAAAATGCTTATATCAGCCGCTTCACAATGTTTTCAAATTTCCACTGCCCGCCCTCCCTTTGCTGTGCTGACTGACTTAGGGGGAGATGGCTCCACACACAACATATTTAATTTAACTTATTTTACAACAAGTAGTGCTGCATCCATTAACGATCAAATACTTAGCAATTTCTGGTATCAATGCCAAAGACTAGAACGTCAAATAGGGGATACTAATAATAAACCACTTATATCTTCTTATTCTCAGGAGGATATTCAAGCATTCCTCAAAAAGATGGACTTGTTTTCTTCTTTAACGGAGGAAGAAATAGTTACACTAGAGGAAGAGTCACAAAGAATTTTTTATGGTCCTCCAGAAAGGTTATTAGCGCAAGGACAAAGCAATCAATCTCTATTTCTTATTTATAAAGGTGGTGTGGATGTTTATATCCAAACACCTAATAATGACATGACTAAAGTAGCATCACTTGATGCCGGTCATTATTTTGGAGAAATGTCTTTATTAACAGGAGAACCCGCAGGAGCATCTATTCTTGTTAACACTGAAAGTACCATTATAGAAGTTACCCATGATAGTATGGCAAAATTGTTTGAGCATCGCCCCGAGTTAGTAGAAAAAATCAGCGCTGTAGTTGTCACGCGAAAATTACATAATGAAAACGTTCGCGCATCATTAACGGGTGATAGTAAAAATGAAAAGCAGTCCTTAATTAGTCAATTAGCAAATCGCATTAAGAATTTTTTAAAAAAAACGCAGAAGGACGAAGGAGAGCAGTAAATGAAGACAGGATGTACTCAGAAAAAAATCCGTTTCGCTCAATCAGGTTATTTATTAATAGGCGCCTTACTTTATGGCCACACAGTATATGCTACAGAACAAGTAGCGATAGTAATTGCTGCCGAAGGTAAAGCTACAGCCAATGCACGTGCATTGGCGAGGCGCGGGGCGATATACCAAGGAGAGACGGTTAATACGGCTGCTGGTGGTAAGGTAGCCTTTAAGTTTACCGATGGTAGTGTAGTTACCTTAAAAGAAAACAGCAGCTATGTCATAAAAAACTATTCTTTTAATAAAAGCCAAAAACCAGATAATTTTGATGCCCATTTGATAAAAGGCGGCCTAAAAACCGTTACCGGTAAAATTGGCAAAGAAGCACAACACACCCAAGATGCTATTGAGGCAGGAATACCAGTAAGCCAACAAGTCAAAGTTTCCAATTATAAGGTAAAAGCTGCGATTGCAACGATTGGGGTGCGAGGTACTTCCTATAAATGCGTAATTAAAGAATCATCGGATAAATGTTTAGCTGGTAAATGCATTCAACACGACGATAATGACAAACTCTTACTCTCCGCAACGAGCGGTGGAATTACTGCCGAATATAATGATGAGAGTATGGATCTTGGTGTAGGCTCTGTTGCAGCTTATGCACAAATAGAATCTGATGGCACAGCAGGGTACCTGAGTTCTGATCCTATCCCCGATGCAGATTTTGATATAGCAAGTGGCGATGATGAAGATGATGAAGGCGGCGACGAAGGCGATGATGATGATGATGATGACGATGATGATGACGATGATGAAGGCGATGATGAAGGCGGCGATGATGAAGGGGGAGATGATTCTGATGGTGATGATGCAGCAGGAGATGATTCCGGTAGTGAAAGCGAATAATAATTGCTAAATAATAACCCCTAGCCTCATTTAGATAGAATAATGATTTAGCGTCTAAAGCCTTAATCGTTTAACAAGGAGTGTAGTAAAGTGAATAGTAGTTTTATTAAAAAAATAATGTGCTTTTCCTCTGTTTCATTATTAGCACAAGTAGTTATAGCAGCCTCAGGCGACAATGTGCCGACCTCTAAAAATATCGAAATACGTAAATTGGAAGAACGTATTGCTATTTTAGAGTACAAACAAAAAGAACAAGTTAAAAACGCCCCCATTGATCCAGTGCTGGCCTTACCACAAGCCTATTTCAGACCTAAATATAATACAGCCCCAGTCTACAACCAAGATTTAGCCATGCTCAAAATGCGCAAAGCTTTTGATAGTGAAATTAAAGATCGTAAAATCACCCCCCTACCCTATCCGCGTATTGAGCTCGGCGGTTCGGTAATTGGAGTTGCGTCTTTAAGTAAACCACCTAATACACCACCAATTAATGGTCGTACTCAAACTGATATTAACTTAGCGGGTGCTAACTTTGATGTTAATGCTGAAATTATAGATGCCCTATTAGGTAATATGCGTATCAGTTATGATCCTAATGGACCTGAACGAATTGGACTACTTAATACCCGAATAATTAAACCAGATACTGTTACGACGAGAATTGCTAACTCCAATATCTTCTTAAATACAGCCTTTCTTACTTTGGGTGATTTAAATAAATCCCCTGTTTATCTAACTGGTGGACAACTGTTTCTGCCCTTCGGTGAATACGGTTCGTCTTTATTAACCTCACCTTTTCCAGCCCGTTTAGGCAGGATGAAACAACGTCCCATCCTAGTAGGTTTTGAACCTAGATTTTTACCGGGATTTAACGCCTCTGCTTTTATTTTCAAAGGTGATTCCTTTGTTAATCAAAACTCAGGAATAGTTAATAATGGCGGTGCAAACATTAGTTATACTCACTCAAATGATTGGTTTAGCATTACTACAGCCGGTAGTTATATTGTTAATATAGCGGATGCGGGCGGTATGCAAAATACAGGTGCATCGACCATTGTTTCTGACGCAGGTAATACCGTGGATAACGATTTCTTAGATGAAGAAGATCTCGAGGATATAGACGACGATGACACACCACCAACTCCTAATTTTAGAGGTTTTGGTACCAATGAGCGTCTCGAACGTCGCGTACCCGCAGTAGATGCAAGAGCCCGAATGAAATTAAAAAACCTGCCTTTTTCTTTTTATGGTGAAATGGTACAACCTACTCGCTCTTTTGCAGCCAATAATGCCTCGTTCACCTCAAACTTCTCAGAGGGGGATAATTTATTAGGCGCGACGCCGTCGGCCTGGAATGCGGAAGGAACCATTCACTTTGCTATGTTTGATAACCCCAGCTCCTTTACTTTAGGTTATGGTCATTCGTCTCAAGCTTTGACATTTAACCTGCCTCAATCCACTCGAGGAGTTACCCTACGAACAACCTTTAAAAAGGTCATTACCTGTGCTCTAGGATATCAATACGATAGAGCGTATCCTTATGGATCTTATGGTACAGGCCAAAACTTCAAGGACTTTGGACCTTTGCCAGCACGGGCGAATCAATTTGTGGGAACTAATACAAAGACTGTCACAGGTCAAGTAATTGCTAAATTCTAAAACAAGCTGATATTGCTCCAGAATATATTCTGGAGCAGTATTTTAATTAAGCTTCAATAGTAGGCCAATCTGTATAGCCTTTTTCCTGTCCACCATACCAGTTTTCTTTAGCAGCTTCAGACGTTAATGATTTCCCTAATTTAAAACGCTCTACTAAATCAGGATTAGCAATAAAAGGCCGTCCAAAACAAATTAAATCCGCCCTATCTTCATGACGAGCTTGGACTGCCATAGCTAGATCATAGCCATTATTTGCCATATAAAATCCATTAAATAAAGAACGTAAAATAGCAAAACTAAAACCCTCAGGAATAATACGTGGACCGATGGTTTCTCCCTCAACACAATGAATATAAGCAAGATTAAATTGATTCATTTGCTTTATCACATATGAATAAAGCGCCATAGGGTTAGAGTCTTCAATATCATTAGCATGGCTTACAGGTGATAAACGCACACCCACTCGATTTGCTGGCCATACAGAGAGCACGCCTTTTATAACCTCCAATAAAAAGCGAGAGCGATTTTCAATACTACCGCCATATTGATCTAAGCGCTGATTTGTTTTATCACATAAAAATTGGGCGATTAAATAGCCATTGGCAGCATGGATCTCAATACCATCAAATCCTGCTTGTAGCGCACAACGAGCCGCATGAATATATTGCTCTACTACTTCAGAAATTTCACCAGTTTCTAATGCCCTGGGTTTAACAAAATCTTTAAATCCTGTGGCTGTAAATGCCTTTCCTACCGGACGAATAGCGGATGGAGCGACAGGGGGTTGATTGTTTTTTTGTAAATCAGGATGAGAAATACGTCCTACATGCCAAAGTTGAGCAAAAATATGCCCTTCCTTTCTATGCACTGCATTACTTACTAAGCGCCAACCGTCTACTTGTTGCTCATTATAAATACCTGGAGTAAAGGCATAGCCTTTACCTTGTTGGGAAATTTGAGTAGCCTCAGAGATAATAAGGCCTGCTGATGCTCTTTGCGCATAATATTGAGCGTTTATCAGTCCTTGTACATCACCTCGACCCGCTCGACTGCGCGTTAATGGCGCCATGACAACACGATTAGTTAAAGTCAACGAGCCTAAACGAAATGGTTTTAATAAATCAGCAGTATCATTCATCTTATAAACACTCCCTAAATAAAAGATTTTTAATATATACTGCGCGCGGTCACAAACTGAGGTTTTCTTAAACTAGCCATTATGCTAGCCTAACGGCATGAGCAAATGGGTATACACATACGATCCACAAAGTGGTGGTAATAAAATTCCATCTAAAAATCATTGGCAGATCTGCCATCAAG
>CANJQE010000035.1 GCA_947476305.1 Legionellaceae bacterium | reverse complement strand
TTTGCCTTACTGACTTATTCCCTTGCTCAAGGATCTCTACTGCTTTTATTTTAAATTCTTTTGTGTAGCTGTTGTTGCTCATCATAACTCCTCGTTACTTGGATTATACCCATTAAACAAGGTGTCCTGTAAATCGAGGGAGGTTCAATTCGTGATCTAGCACAGGATAAAACAAATCTAACTACTCCTATAGAAGGTGATTTATGTCTTCTTCATCTAGCTGCTCAACAAGGTCGTCTGCACCCCATTGAACTTATCCTTAAGATACATCCTGATTTACTCAATCAGACGAATAAATTAAATCAAACACCATTATTTTGGGCTGCCAGTAACGGACACGAAGGAGTAGTAAACTATTTAATTTCACTAAAGGCTGATTTAAATAAAGAAGTAATCTGCCCTGGACACTCTGATCAAGACAAAACAGCATTACACTGTGCGGTAGATAAGGGGCATAAAAATATCATCCATCGATTAATTCAAGCAGGCGCTGAGGTCGATGCACTTCTCTTAAAAAACAAGAAATTCAAGGATTATTTAACTGCTGTAATTGATGATAATAATGTTGCGCTTGTTCAAGTTCTAGCAAGGAACAAAACCATTCTAACGACTCCAATAAGCGGTATTAAATGTCCTCTTCATAGAGCTGCTGAACAAGGACGGCTGGAACCCATTAAAATTATCCTCAAAGAACATCCTGATTTACTCAATCAAAAAGATGAATATAATCAAACGCCTTTACTTTGGGCTGCCAGTCGTGGCCATAAAGAGGTAGTGGATTATTTAATCTCTCAAGGTGCGGAATTAAATAAGGCAACAAATGATCCAGGACACAGTGCTCATGGCAAAACAGCGCTACATTGGGCAGTGGATGGCGATCATAAAACAGTAGTAGACAGCCTACTTCAAGCAGGCGCGACCATTGATACGCTTGTCTTACAAAACAAGAAATTCACGGATTATTTAACTGCTTTAATTGATGATAATAATGTTGCTCTGGCTCAAGTCTTAGCAAAGAACAAAACCATTCTAATGACGCCCATAAACAGTATTTTATGCACTCTGCCTCTGCATAGGGCCGCTCAGCAAGGTCGTTTAGATATCATTAAAGTTATCCTTCAAGCACATCCAGATTTACTCAATCAAAAAGATGAAAATAATCAAACGCCTTTACTTTGGGCGGCCAGTCGTGGCCATAAAGAGGTAGTAGATTATTTAATTTCATTAGGAGCAGATCTAAATGCTGCAACATCTGTTACAGATATAAAGCACTCTCATCATGGCAGAACAACGTTGTATTGGGCAGTGGATGGCGATCATAAAACAGTAGGAGACAGCCTACTTCAAGCGGGCGCGACAATTGATACACTTGTCTTACAAAACAAGAAATTTAAGGATTATCAAATCCCAGTACGGCAAGCAAGTGTTTCAAGTGTCTCCGAAACTTTTTTTCAAAAATCTCAAGTTAAAAAGCGATTGGAGGCGGAGGAGGATGATTTCGATTGGGTTGATGAGTGGACTCCCTTGCTTCCTCAAAAAGGTCTCTGATAAGGTATTTTTATAACCCTATATTAGCTAGAGATCTAATGAGCAGTAAAGTTTGGCTTTTTTTGTAGCCTGGTTGCTTGCAACCAGGCTAGTTAAACCTTTACTATAATTACCAAAAATGACCGTTATAAGAAAATCTACTACACTATAACGTAATGATTCTATTTAAATAGGGACTTTTATGTATACCAATATTTTATTTGCTACTGATTTATTAAATAAACATGAGCACTTAACAGAAAAGGCAGCATTAATGGCTAAGCAACTTAATGCGACACTCTACCTTCTGCATGTTATTGAGTTACCTAGTAGTTATCAATTGGCGCAAGGATTAGGTTTTGCTGGCTTAGTTAATCCGGCGAAAGATGATGCCCAAACGGTACTGTCATTAATTAGTGAAAACTTAAATATTCCGACGTCTCAGCAATTTGTAGAAATTGGTTCAGTAAAAGAAAATATTTTTAAGAAAGTTAAAGAGTTAAACTGTCAATTGGTAATTATTGGAAGCCATTCAACACATGGTTTAGAAAGTATATTGGGAAGCACAGCTCATGCTATAACAAATCGCGCGCCCTGTGATGTGTTGACTTTGCGGGTTTAACTTTCTCACAGCAAAGCCCAAGATTATATGTGGTCGTTAGGCTCCAACGCTGGGCTTCACTTTCGCTCAGCGGCAGACTACTATTTCTTCTTTTTCTTTTTCACAAAACTCATCATTCTTCTTTTTTTATTTACTTGTCGTTCTGATAGCTTCTTTTTCTTATGAGCAAAAGGATTATCTCCGCCTCTAAATTCAATTTTTAATGGCGTTCCGATTAAGCCTAAATGTTTTATAAACTCATTATTTAAATAGCGTTTATAACTTTCTGGTAAATCATCTAATTGATTACCATGAATTACAATTCTCGGGGGATTATGACCGCCTATATGTGCATAACGTAACTTAATACGTCGACCACTAATACAAGGAGGCGGATGTTTGGTGCTAATGTCTTGCAATAAACGAGTTAAGCGGGGTGTTGCAAATGATTGAGTTGCAGACGCATAAGCTTCGTTAATATCCTTAAATAAGCCTCCGACGCCAGTTCCGTGTAAAGCAGAAATAAAGCGAATTTTTGCAAAACTAGCAAAATGTAACCTGCGTTCAATTTCAGATTTTACATGTTCTTTATGTTCTTCGTCTAAACCATCCCACTTATTTAAGGCAATAACCAAGGCCTTTCCCGATTCAATAATGAATCCTAACAAATTCATATCTTGATCGGTTATCCCTTCTTGGGCATCGATAAGTTGCAAACATACGTGTGCTTCTTTTATTGCTTGTAGGGTTTTTATAACTGAAAATTTTTCAACCTTTTCATCTACACGAGATTTTCTTCGTACTCCAGCAGTATCGATTAAGACATAATTTTGTTCATCTCGTTGAAAGGGGATCGAAATACTGTCCCTAGTCGTTCCGGGCATGTCATAAACAACAACGCGTTCTTCGCCTAATATTCTATTAATTAAAGTAGATTTACCTACATTAGGACGCCCCGCAAAGGCAATCTTAATTACGCCCTCTACTTCTGGCTCTTCTAATTCAGCATTAAAAGGCTCTAATATATTTTCCAGTAAGGAGCTAATACCACTACCATGTGCGGCTGAAATAGCATGAATATCGGTAATGCCTAAAGATTGAAACTCAGAGCAAGCAATATCCTCATCCAATTGTTCTGTTTTATTCACTACTAAGTGTAATTTCTTACCTAATTTTCTGAGATTATTTGCTATCTTTTCGTCCACCCCAGTTCGGCCTGAACGTCCATCAACTATAAAAAGTACAACATCAGCTTCTTGTAAGGCAATAGTAGATTGCTTCGACATTAAACTGTCTACGGCAATATCATCAACCCCTATTCCCCCCGTATCAACAACAATGAAGGCTTTATTTTCATATTGAGCATCTCCATATTGCCGATCACGAGTCAAACCAGGAAAATCAGCTACTAAAGCATCCTGGGTTTTGGTAATTCTATTAAATATGGTCGACTTACCTACATTGGGTCGTCCGACTAAAGCTATTACTGGAATCATTATCCGCTCACCGTTAATTGGTTTAGCATTCCGTTATTTGTTAATACGTATAGGTTCCTTCCAATAACGATAGGCGCATTACTTACGCCTCCAGAAAGCTGTGAGCGCGCTAATAAATCACCTGCTTGTGTGTCTAGGAAATGCAAGTAGCCGGTTTTATCACCTACTACTAAATCATTGCCAATTAATACTGGTTCCGTTAATCCACGTGCTTTTAATGCAGTTTGTTTCCAATTTACATTCCCTGTCTTGCTATCAATGGACCACAACACATCATTGCTGTCTGTAATGTATAAATTATTCGCATGGAAAAGAATATTTTTGTATACGGAGCCTGGTTTTTTCCAAATAAACTCTCCATTATCTAAAGATAAGGCGCCAATATACCCTTGATAAGTAGCAAGATAAGCCACATTATTTTTTATAATTGGATCAGCATCGATATCTACTAAACGTTCGACATCACTAGAACCTGATGCATATGCCATACTTCGTTGCCATACAATACGTCCAGAATCTAATTCTAGAGCTTCTAGTTTGCCATCAGAAAAGCCAATAAGTACTAAATTACCTAGCACTACTGGAGAAGAGCTGGCTTTTAATACTAAATTAGGAGAGCCATGCTCTACCATCCAAAGCTGTTTACCATTAGCAACATCAAAAGCATATACTTTTCCATCTATAGTTTTTGCAATCACTTTATGATGCGCTATAGCAGGAGGAGATAAAAGTTCACCAGATAAATTGCTTTGCCATAATTCTTTTCCATTAGTCTGGCTTAATAAAACTAAAGAAGAGTTATCGGTACCTACTGCAACCACACCATCCGCCACTGCAGGACCACTAACAAGACTATGCTTTAAGGTTGTAGACCATTTAATGCTACCATTTGATTTATTAACCGCTTGAACAAGACCACTCGCATCAGCCGTATAAATTAAGCCGCCTTGTGCTACAGGTTGTAATTTTAAATATCCTAAGTTTTTATGTGATTTTCCAACAGGAGCAGACCATTTCTGAGAAACAGTTAGTTTTGAATCTATTTGCTTCAATTCTTTAGGTTGTGGCGTATTATCTTTCCCTAACATATAGTCATCGAGTTTATTGCAACCTTGCACTAATACACATAAAACTAGCGTTAATAGCTTACTTTTCATAAATTAAACCCTGTTGTAATGTAAGTGTTTACCTAATAGCACCAATTAACAGAAAAGTCCTTGCGCGAACGGCGGAAATCTATACTTATCAAGGCATTTGCTAAATAAGAATAGATTCTGGCTGTTCGCGGCAAGGACAAGGCTCTGTTGAGTGAATAGCAATTAAGTAGTCTCAATCTTCTTTTCATTTGAAATTACGGATTGCGTTTTAATCGCCAATTCATTTGTTTTCATTTCTAAAAATAAATTACCCATGCCCTTATTTTTTACTTCCGTAATGGCTAAACGATAGGCACTCATTGCATTTTGATATTGGCCTGTTGCCCCGTAAATATCACCTTTTAATTCATTAATTACAGGCAAGTAAGAGCTATCATCAATGGAGCTGAGTTCATTTAATGCGCTCTTATAATCCTTCCCTGCTGCTAGTATCCGAGCAATACGAATTTTGGCTATTTGTTTCAGAGGAAGCATATGACTGTTAGCTACTACTGTTTGTAATTCAGTTTTAGCTAGATCTAGCTTATCTTTTTCAATGTATACTTTTGCAAGTGTCATATGTGCTACATCAGCATAGACCGTATTGTTATAATCCTTTATTAGTTCGTTAGCATAGGCTCTAACCGATTTTATATTATGATTAGAAAAGGCGACCATCATACTTTCATAAGCATTTGAAGCTTGTTGCTTAATTTTGTCTTGATGCCAATTCATGTATCTATATCCTGCAATACATAAAAGCACTAGAGAAAGAAATATAGTGATTAAATTTCCATATTTTCTCCACCATTTTTTTATAACTTCTAATTGTTCCTCTTCTGTCATATAGACCGACATGCTCTTCTCCTGCGCTTACACTAAATAATCAGTTAAAAATTGATTAATATTTTTTTGTTCCACTGTAATTTGCTCTGCTTCATTACGCAAGTCTTTAATACTCACACACTGATTCTTAAGTTCATCTTCACCTAAAATTAAAGCTAAACGAGCCCCGCTTTTATCTGCTTTTTTAAATTGACTTTTGAAACTGCCACCTGAGGTGTTGGTTATTACATCTAAATGAGAATTATTGTCACGAATCGATTCGGCAAGTTGCAGTGCGTTTTTAATGGCTTCATCATTCATTGCAACTAGAAATAAGGCCGGTCGTGTATTATTCGGCTTTGCTAAACTTAAAGTTTCCATTAATAAAACTATTCGTTCAATTCCTAAAGCAAAACCTACTGCTGGTGTAGCGGAGCCACCTAATTGCTCAACCAACTTATCATATCTACCGCCAGCACATATTGTGGCCTGACTACCTAATTTATCCGTTACCCATTCAAATACTGTATGACCATAATAATCCAAACCTCGTACTAATACTGGATTAAGTACATAAGGTATTTTTAATAAATTTAAGCCTTCGCAAAATGCATCAAAATGCGCTTTACTTTCCTCCCCTAAAACATCTATAAGTTTAGGAGCATGCCTAATTAATTCCGCTAATTCCGGGTTTTTACTGTCGAGAATACGTAGAGGATTTTTTTCAAGACGTTTTTTACTGTCTTCATCAAGAAGCTCGTAATGCTTACGAAAATACTCAACCAGCGTATTTTTATAGGCGATGCGCTCTGAAAGATCGCCCAAAGAATTGATTTGCAGTTCTACTTCCTGAGCAAAACCCATTTGAGTCCATAATCGATAACAAATGGATATTAACTCTAACTCTATATTAGAATCAGACATACCAAAGGCTTCAACACCGAATTGAGTAAATTGGCGGTATCGACCTTTCTGCGGACGTTCATGACGAAACATCGGTCCCATATACCACAATTTTTGCTGTTGATTGTAAAGTAAACCATGCTCTAAGCAGGCCCTAAGACAACTTGCTGTCCCTTCTGGTCTAAGGGTCAGACTATCTCCATTAAGATCACTAAAGGTATACATTTCTTTTTCAACTATATCAGTAACTTCACCTATAGTTCTTTTAAACAATTGGGTATTTTCAATAAGTGGAAAACGAATCTCTTGATAACCATAACTAGAAAGACAATCAATAAATATCTTCTCTATATGGCGCCATAAAGATGTTTTTTCAGGCAAGATATCATTCATACCACGTACTGCTTGAATTTTGTCACTCACCTTCTTTCTCCATGGGAGACATTTGTGGACTTGGGTTTAATATTTTTTGCATCTTTGACATATCAGTTAATTTAACTTCTGTGACAGGACTTTGCTCTAAGGATACGTCTTCATTATTTTCTTCCTGGGCAGCAGAATAGACAGGCTGGGTATCCCGATTGCTATGCCACCATAAGCCCACAGCCACCATTACTCCTAAAGCAAAAACAATAGTAAACCAGCGTATAAAATGTTCTGCTTTATGAGACTCACGTTTACTTTGCCAAAGCGCGCGCTCAGGTTTTTTTTCTTCTATAAGTTGTGAATTAAATATTTGTAAGAAAGGATCTGGGGAAACACCTAATAATTTGGAGTATGCTCTTAAATAGCCTCTAATAAATACGGGCTCAGGTAATAAATTAAATTCACCATTCTCAATAAGTTCAATGATCCGAGTTCTTAAGTGCAACTTACTAGCAACATATTCAATAGTATATCCCTTTTGTTGACGTATATGTGCGAGTTGCATACCAGGATTTTCAATGGGGGTATCGTTTAGATCATCCATTGTTGCTGTTGTATTCATTATTTACTCCACTACTAGTATTATCAATTTTTGATCCTAGCTTATTTAAGCTGTTTTCATATTCAGCAGCTATTTCATACTTGCCTACTTTATTAGCAAGATTTTTGGCTAAATCTAAGAATATCGCATCGTCTAAAACTAAATCGGGATGTTGCTGTACGAGTTGAAAAGCTAGCTCATCATGTCCCGCTTTACTTTCTAATTTTACCAATTCATACAGGGATGCCCTGCGTGAAGGATCTTGATTAAGCGCTTTATTAAAATAAAATTTGGCTTTTTCATCATCAGGAATAGCTAAGACACAAAGACCTGCATTTTCATAAGCGCCTGCAGTATGAATATATTGAGAATCTTTTACCGCTTTTAAAAAATAGGACTCTGCTTTGGTATACTCACCTTGCCTACATAAAAAAGTTCCATAATTATTAAATTGCGCGCCGCTATTTCCAGACAATGAAATGGCTTTTAAATAATATTTTTTAGCATCTTCTTGTTCTTTAGTTTGTTCCAGATAATAAGCCATAGCAGCATTTATGTCAGCAGATTTAGGGTCTTGTTCTAATGCGGTTAGCAGTTTTTTCTTAGCTCTTGGCCTATCGCCTTGTTTTAAATACCCTAAACCCAACTGCATATTAAAAGTAGCCGCTTTGTTTAAGTTAAGCTGATCTCTATTAGTTATGTCTTTATCATCTTCCTTATGCTGGCAGGCTTGAAGAAGCAAACAACTTGCAAATAATAAAACTTTTAAAGTTTTTGACACAATTAACGCTTGTTGTGAGAAATGATGCCGCATTATAACTACTTACGCATAAATTAAAAACGATTTGTCATCTTATTTCAAATTAAATAATAATCGACTCATCAGCTGTTACCACTTTATTCGGAATAAAATGCATTTTTTGCCAACGCTCCGAACGACTTGTTCTATCTTTAACTTCACCTGCTAACTGCCCACAGGCTGCATCGATATCGTCACCACGTGTTTTGCGTGTAATAGTATTAATACCATTCTGTAGTAATTTATCTCTAAAAGCATCAATGGTTTTCTGTGAAGACCGTTGATATTCGGTCATAGGAAAAGGATTGAAAGGAATTAAATTAACCTTTGCTGGTACATCTTTTAACAACTTAATAAGTTGAGTAGCGTGTTCAGGCTGATCATTGACGTCTTTAAGCATCACGTATTCGAATGTAACCTTACGTCTTGGTTCGTCTTTAAAATAGCGCTTACATAAAGCCATCAGTTGAGCCAAGGGATATTTTTTATTGATGGGCACCAATTCATTACGTAATTCATCATTGGGTGCATGTAAGGATACTGCAAGAGCGACAGGGCTTACTTCTCTTAAACGTTCTAAATCTGGTAGTACTCCAGAAGTACTTAAAGTGACGCGACGCTTGGATAGTCCGTAGGAAAAATCATCCATCATAATATTCATTGCTGAAACAACGTTATCAAAATTAAGTAATGGTTCACCCATGCCCATCATTACGACATTAGTTACACGTTTATCATGAGTGCCGTTAGATAATGACAGTTCTCTCACGGCTAACCACACTTGACCAATTATTTCTGCAGTGCTTAAGTTTCGGTTAAATCCTTGTTTTGCAGTAGAACAAAATGAGCAATTAAGGGCGCATCCTACTTGTGAAGAAACACATAAGGTTCCTCTATTAGCTTCAGGAATATAAACAGTTTCGATACTATTACCACAATCAAGTTTTAGTAACCACTTATGGGTTCCATCAGTTGATTTTTGACGAACAACTATTTCAGGTAATCCAACAAAAGCCAGACGTGATAGTTTTTCTTTTAATGCTTTACCAAGATTAGTCATTTGAGAGAAGTCTCGTAGACCAACTTGATGAATCCATTGAATTAACTGTTGAGCACGAAAAGGTTTTTCATCCCATGCTACCAACAGCTCTCTTAACTGTTGATAATTATAATTCAATAAATTAATTTTTTGATCCACGATATACTCCAGCAATACTTGCTTATCTGTCACATAATTCATGAGGTTCAAAGAAGAATGCAACTTCACGCGTTGCATTTTCTAAACTATCAGAACCATGTACCGCATTGGCATCAATGCTGTCAGCAAAATCTGCACGAATAGTTCCTGGAGCAGCTTCTTTAGGATTCGTTGCACCCATAAGATCTCTATTTTTAGCTACAGCGTTCTCGCCTTTTAAAGCTTGAATCATTACTGGACCAGAAATCATGAACCCTACTAAATCTTTAAAGAAAGGACGAGCTTTGTGAATTTCGTAAAAACTTTCAGCTTGTGCGCGCGATAATTGCACCATTTTAGCTGCAACAACAGTTAAGCCTGTTTGTTCAAAACGGCTATATATTTGACCAATAACATTTTTTGCCACTGCATCTGGTTTGATAATAGACAAAGTCACTTCTTTTGCCATCATAGGCTCCATAGATTAAATTAAAGTGCTGTATTATATCTAAATAAGGAGCTTTTGGCTAATAAAAAATCATCCTGTGAATAGTGATTTCGCTCTTTTTCATAGCATCTTTGGAAACAAGTCTTTAGATAAAAGAAAAACCGCCGCTCTATGCTTCGCCAATAGTTTTATCAAAGTACAATGATTCGCGGTTAATTATATCTTGCTCAGGATCAATTCTATATTCAGATAGCAATTTCAGCAGTTCAATAACATGCAAAGCAGCCTGATAAAATTGCGTACGAAACGAACGGGCTACTTGAGTAATAATAAGAACATTTTCTAATAATTCACTTATTTTTTCATTAGAACTTAAAATTGTATCAAAAAAGCCATTTAACTGTTCTAACTTGTTTTTAATTTCCGATGTCATATTTATTTTAATAATCTCATTCATTTTATCTATAAAACGACTTTTATTAAAACTGTTACCTGCATCATCTACTCCACAATAGATTAAAGCATGCATCATAGAATTTTTTATTAACTCTTTTGAAGCATTCATACCATTTTGTTTGACTATGTTATAGATTAAATCAGCGGCACTCTCGAAATATTCTTTTAAATCCTTCGTTAGCTTAATTAATGATTTTTGAGTAACTCCAATTACTGTTTCGTGCTCTAACTGCTTTTGATTAAACTGTTCACCTAAATTAACTAAGGCTTTTCTTTCCTCTTCTAAAGATTCACGCGTTGTGGCCCCTTGAGCTTCAGGTGGTTTACCACTCTCACCGGATAATAAATAATCTATAAATAATTTCTGAGCATAAATATGATAATCATTAGCTTGTTGTAAAATTATCCCGTTTAATACGTTTTTTAAAGGAACTTGAACTAAACGATGATAAAAACTAGTGGAATTTTTTATGGCTTGCAAGAGCTCTTTTTGCGGGATATCTAGTTGATAATATCCTAAAATACGCTGAGAAGTAATCAATCCATAAGTTGAAAACCAGTGACCAAACTCATCATCTATCAATTTTTCATCCATTTTCCACCTAACTTTAATTTAATCAACTGTGACCCGTTGACATTTTCCCAAATTGGGCGAGAATCAGCAATTTTTTGAGTGCAAACGACTTCATACAGTATAGTGTATTTTAAATGTTAAAACGATTAGATATTGAGTTACAAATATTAAATGATTTTCTTCAGATAAAAACGCCTGAAGCTTGGTTACATTATGCAGCGAATCATATTCCGCTCTTATTGTTAGACCATGCTCATTGTGAGCGTAAAGCAGCAGCGAGCGCTATTAATTTTATAAGTAAATACCCTGAAAAAGATGAGTTGGTAGCAGTAATGTCGCCTTTAGCAAGAGAAGAACTACTTCATTTTGAAAAAGTAATCGATATAATGTGTCATAGGGGTATTAGCTTTGCTCCCCTGCCTCCTTCAGATTATGGCGCCCAGTTGCATAAACGAGTAACTATTAAAAATAACGCGCTAAGGCTACGCGATCAACTTATTGTTGGTGCTATTATTGAAGCTCGTTCTTGTGAACGTTTTAACTCCTTAATCCCTTATATAACAGACAAAGATTTAGCTAAATTTTATAGTACTTTAGTACGCTCTGAAGCACGACATTTTGAAGATTATTTAAGATTAGCGAAGTTATATGGGGGAGATATAGATAATCGTTTAGCAGAATTTTTAGCTATTGAAAATCAATTCATCAATTCGAATGATACGGTTTTTCGATTTCACAGTGGAATTCCGCATAATTAAGTCTAATTATAGACTTAATTATGCGTAAATTTACATGGGACGAGGAGGTTCACTTTGAAAACTCAAAGGAGAGGCAGTATTTTCAAGATAACTTTTTAAGGTATGGTCACCATCTCTTAATTCTTCAAGTTTCTCTTGGGTTAACATTATGCCGTCCCCGTCATAAAATTTATTTTTAGTCTCAGGAGTCTTACCTGCTGTATAACCATTTTCAGCCAACCAGCCTTTAACCAAACCTGTAAAAATCTGAGCAAACTGTTTCGGCATCTCTATATCGTCTTGCTTTAGATCAACTTTTAAAGAACCTTCCTCATCAAGAGAGACAGTATGCATAAGAGGTTTAATAGCCACTTTCCCAAGCTCTTTTGGCTCAACTTGATCAGAGGGTTTATTGAAGGACTCATATATTTTTGATTTAATTTGATGCGCTATGGGCATTTTAACATTTTGCTCAAGGGTGAAATTCAGCGCTTCTGACAGTTTAGCATAGCTACCCAACAAACTTAACATAGCATTTTTCCATTCGCTATTAAAAGCAGTGGTTTCAGAATCTAAACCCTTTCTTGCTGCATCATCAGATGATTCCCATGGACCACCTACAACATTCCCTTTATCATCTGTTCTTGTATGCTTATTTACGAACTTTGATAACTCCATTTGAAAATCATTATTTCTTTTTACAACTTCTGCATTGAATAATCTCATTCGCTCATTTTGAATGTCTTGTTTTAGCTTATCTTGTGCATTAGAGGTAACTCGATCAGTCATCTCCTTTCCCAGCTGTTGGGGAGTTAAACCTTCGATTTGTTGCTCTGTAAGAGTACTATCTCGTCTGTCATTTGTCATTTTTAACCTCTAAAAACCAGTGCTGGTCAAAATTGTATTCATTAGTATTATGATAACACAAAAGCCAAGGCATGTCATCCCAATCACTTAAAACATAACGCTTTAATTCAATACTTTTTAAGAAATACGAGCTTAACCCTGGTTTGTGTGTATGCCCATGAATGAGTATCTTAACATTCATCTTCAACATATGAGAAATAACGGCCTCAGAACTAACATCCATTTGCTCCATTGTCTTATGTTGGTTACTCTTGCTAATCTGCCGCACTTTATTGACTAGCTTTAAACGTACATGTAAGGGTAGGCATAAAAAAATTAAGGAAAACAGTCGGTTACGTGTGAGCTTACGGAAACGTTGATGGGCAATGTCTTTAAGACAATAGCGATCTCCATGCACCAAAAGAACCTGCTCTTTACCTAATTCAATTAATGTTGGCTCGGGTAAAATCACCCAACCGGCTAACTTTGCAAATTCTTTACCTAACAAAAAATCCCTATTTCCATGCATGTAAAATAATTGAATATTTTGTTGAACCAATTCATTTACTTGCTTAGCAATAGCACGACTCCACTCATCTATAGAATCATCTCCTGCCCAAGCATGAAAAAAATCACCTAAGATATAAATTCTTTTTATTGAAGCAGTTTTGCACCAAGAGATAAACTTATTAAATCGCTCTTGAATATCTATTCTTTGTGGATGTAAATGCAAATCAGAAATAAAAACCGCTTCTATCATAAAGGCTCAATAACTATATGTTCATTGACTAAATAAATTTGACACGGTCCCAGAACTGGTTCAATCGCATCACTTAAACGATAAAAACCAGCGATAGATACTAATTCTGCCTCAAGACATTGACAAAAAATACGCGCCTCTAAATCACCAGAGATACCTGCTAATGCTCGTCCTCGTAAAGTACCGTAGACATGAATATTACCATCAGACAATAATTCAGCACCATGACTGACAGAGGAAGTAACAATTAAATCATTTCCTTTAGCAACTATTTGTTGGCCAGAGCGTACTGGTGTCGTTATTAATTTAGCTTTACTCAACTCCACAGATACATTTTCTGTTGCCGGATCAATTAGAGGTTTATCTTGTGCTGCTGATGCGTTTAATATCGCTAAACCCTGGCACTGTGCCAAAGTATCTTGCATTGGATTGCCACCTTGGATAGCTACAGGAATCATTCCATACTCACGAGCAATTTGGCACGAAGCTTGCAAATCAAATTCTAAATGATCAATGGAAGATAAATCAAAAACAACAGGCGTTTTTTCAAACAACTTGGGTGCTCTAACAACAGTGTCAGCACATTGTTGTTTAAAAAGTTCTTGATCAATATTGAGCACTTGTAAAACAGTAAAGGTATAAAGACGCCCTTTTAATTTAAATGCTTGAGTTTTTGTTATATTTTCACCCATTGGCTGATATCCATAAACGATATTTTTGTTTATACTAGCATGTGAAAACCAATAACAGAAGGATAACAAAGTGGATAAAAGATGGTTTGAACAATATCAAGAAAATGTACCCCATGAAATTGACTCGAGTCGTTATTTATCCCTGGTTTCTTTATTTAAGGAATCATGTCATGAACATGCTAACCGAGTGTCCTATTCTAATTTCGGAAGTGAAATTACTTATGCGCAATTAGATAAACTCACCAGAGATTTTGCAGCCTACCTACAACAATTAGGTATGGAAAAAGGTGCTCGTGTAGCCATTATGATGCCTAATCTTCTACAATATCCTGTAGCTTTATTCGCCATATTAAGAGCAGGCTATATAGTAGTAAATACAAATCCTTTATATACCTGTGATGAAATTATTCATCAAATGAATGACTCTGGAGCAGAAGCACTTATTGTCTTAGCAAATTTTGCCGCTACGGTAGAAAAATCTTTGCCATCAATGCCCACAATAAAACATATTATTGTCACCCAAATTGGTGACTTGTTTCCGCCAATAAAGAAATTCATGGTTAATTTCGTGGTGAAACATGTTAAAAAAATGGTTCCAGCTTATACTCTTCCTCATGCTGTCTCCTTCAATTATGTATTAGAAGAAGGTAGAGAAGCCACCTTACATGATGTAGAATTAAATCATGACAGTATCGCATTTTTACAATATACCGGTGGTACTACAGGCGTTGCTAAAGGAGCCATTTTAACTCATGGAAATTTAGTATCCAATGTTCTGCAAGCTTATGTTTGGATTGCACCATTAGGATTAAGCGAAAATGACATTATCGTTACCGCATTACCTCTTTATCATATATTCTCTTTAACCGCTAATTGCCTGACTTTTTTAAAAGTAGGTGCTAAAAATATACTCATTACTAATCCTAGAGATACGGATCGTTTTATTGATGAAATTAAAGACAGTGGCTTTACAGCGTTTACTGGAGTTAATACTTTATATAACTTATTACTCAATCACCCACGATTTAAAGAAATTGATTTCAGCAAACTAAAACTGGCCTTATCTGGTGGTATGGCTTTACAAAAAAGTGTTTCACTACGTTGGTCTGAAATGACCCATTCTCGTGTATTAGAAGCTTATGGATTAACAGAAACTAGTCCGGCTGCAACAATTAATCCTATGTATCTAGAAGGATATAACGGCAGTATTGGCTTACCTCTTTCTTCAACCGATGTTGCTATTCGTGATGATTTGGGAAAAGAAGTTTCAATAGGTTCTAGTGGCGAGTTATGCATTAAAGGTCCTCAAGTCATGGCAGGTTATTGGAATCGTCCTGATGAAACTAAGCTAGCTTTTACTGAAGACGGTTTTCTAAAAACTGGTGATATAGCGAGAATGGATGAAGAAGGTTATATTTATCTTGTTGATCGCAAAAAAGACATGATCGTTGTTTCCGGTTTTAATGTCTATCCTAATGAAGTAGAACAAGTCATTGGCATGCACCCAGGCGTTTTAGAAGTAGGAATTGTTGGTGTTACCGATCAAGAATCAGGCGAACGTGTTAAAGCCTGCATCGTTAAAAAAGATCCCAACTTAACAAGCGAAGAGATTATCACTCATTGCCGCGAACATTTAGCAGCTTATAAAGTTCCTAAGATCGTAGAATTTTTTAACGAACTACCCAAAACAAATGTAGGCAAAATCTTACGACGTGCGTTGAAAGAAAATAAAGATATGGCAGAAGCTGTTTAAACGCTTCCTTATTATACCAGTTATGTAGCCTGGATGTAACGTAGCTAAATCCGGGAATTCGATGCCACAGATCCTGGATTTCGTTATGCTCCATCCAGACTACATGAAATAAAACTGGTTTCTTCTAATGAATTAGATCTTTTATCTAAATATATTTTATAACTTAGCTTAATTGCTTCATAATCCGAGCAGTAGCTCCCCAAATAAATTCTGGATGACCAGTAAATTGACAGCTTTTAAATTTAAAGCCTTTACGCTCCATAGTAATTTCTTGATAATTTTTAGGATCTTGTACTAAAAACATTGGCACGGAGATTATCGAAGAAACCTCGGACTCATTTATATGAAATGGATTAATGGATTCAATACTTACTAACCAAGGATAAATTACCGAACCAAGTACTGTTTGCTCTCTGTCTAATTCTTTGATTAAAGTGACTCGAGAAGAATCTATCCCTAGCTCCTCTTTTAACTCTCTTAAAGCGGTTGCATAAAACGTTTCATCTCCCTCTTCCCAAACACCACCCGGAAAACATATCTCACCGGGATGATTTCGTAAATGTTCACTACGTTTAGTTAGGATTAAATGTTCAGACGAACGCTCTTGAAGCACTATTACGCCGGCGTGTACCCGTTGATCAATATTATTTAAGTCCATTAATAATTGCTTTTATTTTAATATGACATTCACGATATTCGTCTTCACAGTTAGAGTCAATGACAATACCACCTCCAGCAGCCAAATGCAGAATATTATTTTTAGCAATCATTGAGCGTATAGCGATACTACTATCAAAACGACCATGACGAGAGAAATAAACAATACTCCCACAATAAAGACCACGACTATACAACTCCAATTCATTAATAATACGCATAGACTCTAATTTAGGTGCACCAGTAATGGAACCTCCTGGAAAACAATATAAAAAGAGATCGAGGAGAGAAATATCATTCCGACATCTGGCTTCAATATCACTAACCAAATGATGCACAGAATTGTAACTTTGTAGTTCACAAAGTTTGTTTACAAGAACAGATCCTGTGGTAGCAATTTTTCCCAGATCATTTCTTAATAGATCAACTATCATGACATTTTCAGCGCGATTTTTAGCCGAGGAGGCAAGTTCTAATTTTAATTGTTTGTCTTCAATAGGATTATCCGATCTACGAATAGTTCCTTTTATTGGCGAAGTTAATAGTTTTCCTTCATCATGCAATAAAAACCGTTCTGGTGAAAAACTCAAAATATCTTCATCTTCTAGATGCAAAAAAGCAGAAAAAGGAACAGGATTTCGCTTACTAATTTGGTGATACATAGCCCAAGTATTACCTTCATACTGAGCATGAAAGGCTTGCGTAAAATTAACTTGATAACTTCTACCTTGTTTTAATGCTTTCTGGATTTCAAAAAATGAATAAGCATAATGTTCTTTAGTCATTAAGGCTTTAAACTCTGCGGTCAGTTTAAATTGTTTCGCTGTAAAGGATTCTTTCCATAAAGCTAGTACTTCTTGTATTTGATTAGCCGTTTGAGGATATTGATTCGCGGCATATAAAAATACTTTTTGTAAGTAATGATCTGTAATAAGAGCCCAATCATAAAAACCTAAATTCAATAAAGGCATCTTAGTTAAAAGAGGCTGAGCTGTCGATTTAACTCCCATTAACTCTGCGCCAAAATCATAGGAAATATAACCAATTGCACCACCCTGAAATGGAAGATCGTAGGAGGACGGGCGCATATACACTAAATCACGTAAATAATCCAAAATCTCTAATGAATCCATTGAATGCGCGTGAATTACTACACGCTCATAAGGATAAGCGCTTAGAATATCATAGCGACCTCGTTGATAATCACCGCTTTCTAAAAGAACAAAACCTGGTAAATCACATAGATTTTGATAATGCTGATGCAAATCAGATGAATATTCTAACTCAATTAATTGTTCTCTACTCAAAATAATACCTAAATGAAACGCCATATTTATCTACATAATTTAACTCTAATTTACTAGTTTTTAAATGAATTTATGAGTATCCTATGCCACATGTTGTTGACAAGGAGCCATGAATGACAACTGTAGCTCAATTTGAAATATCTTATACCCAATTTTTGAATGAACAAGGTGAGTTAGTTGACACGCTACCTCCTATTGCCAATGACCATTCAGCACTTAAAAAACTCTATGAAGTAATGGTGCTTACTCGCACCTTTGATAAGAAAGCTATTACCCTACAAAGAACTGGAAAAATGGGAACTTACGCGCCTATTAATGGTCAAGAGGCAATTTCTACTGCTATTGGTCATGCGATGAAACCAGAAGATGTTTTTGTGCCTTACTACAGAGATTACGCAGCACAACTACAGCGTGGCGTAAAAATGTCTGAGATCCTCTCATTTTGGGGTGGAGATGAGCGCGGCAGTAAATTTGCCTGTAACTCTAAAGACCTACCGATTTGTGTTCCTATAGCATCTCAATGTTTACACGCAACAGGAGTTGCATTTGCTTTTAAATACCGTCAACAAGCTTCTGTCGCCGTAGTATGTATTGGTGAGGGAGGAACTTCTGAAGGTGATTTTTATGAAGCAATCAATGTGGCCGGAACTTGGAATTTGCCTGTTGTATTCGTAGTAAATAATAACCAATGGGCTATATCAGTACCCCGAGATAAGCAAACAGCTACTCAAACCATTGCGCAAAAAGCAATCGCAGCTGGATTCACTGGGCAACAAGTTGATGGAAATGACATCTTAGCCACTCGACAAATTATAGGTGATGCGATAGAAAAAGCACGTCGCGGAGAAGGTCCTACCTTGATAGAAGCATTAAGCTATCGCCTCTGTGATCATACTACTGCCGATGATGCAACGCGTTATCAACCGTCTCTTGAAGTGGAAGAAGCGCGCCCCAAAGAACCCATTGCTCGTTTTAAACATTTTTTAATGGAGCAAAAAATTTGGACTGCTTCTGAAGAAGAAACGCTAGTGATAAGTTGTTCAGAGCAAGTAGAAAATGCCGTTAATGAATACCTTAATACAGAGCCTCAACCTATTAGCAGCATTTTTGATTATCATTACGCAGAGTTACCTGAGTACTTAGTAGAACAACGTGCAATAGCCATGGAGGAAGCAGCTCATGCCTGATATTACCTTGATTGAGGCTGTAACACAGGCTTTAGCCTACGAATTAGAGCAGGATGAAAATGTCGTTGTTTTTGGGGAAGACGTCGGTAAAAATGGCGGTGTATTTCGCGCGACAGTTGGATTACAAGATCGATTTGGCGAACGTCGTGTATTTGATAGCCCCTTAGCAGAATCAATGATTGCAGGACTTGCCATTGGCATGTCAACACAAGGCCTAAAACCGGTTGCCGAATTTCAATTTATGGGATTTATTTATCCTGCAATGAATCAAATAATTTCTCATGCAGCGCGTATGCGTAATCGTACCCGTGGCAGACTACATTGTCCTTTAGTGTTTCGCGCACCCTTCGGTGGTGGTATTAGAGCTCCAGAACATCATTCTGAAAGTACCGAAGCTTTATTTGCCCACATCCCAGGTTTACAAGTTGTAATACCCTCCTCTCCTAGAAGAGCCTATGGTTTATTGCTTGCTGCGATAAGAAACCCTGACCCCGTTATTTTTTTAGAACCTAAACGCATTTATCGTCTGGTAAAACAGCCAGTAGAAGATGATGGTCAAGCGTTGCCCTTGGGTAAATGCTTTACTCTACAACAAGGTGATGATCTAACTCTAATAAGTTGGGGGGCTAGCATGCATGAAACATTGCAAGCTGCAAAACAATTAGATGATGAAGGAATCTCCTGTGATGTTATTGATGTGGCGACCATTAAGCCTTTAGATATTGAAACTATTTTAGCTTCTGTAGAAAAAACTGGACGTTGTGTTATTGTTCATGAAGGTGCAAAAACTTGTGGTGTAGGTGCTGAAATATCGGCACAAATTATGGAAAATTGTATGAGTGATTTACTCGCTCCAGTGCAGCGAGTTACCGGCTACGATACAGTCATGCCTTACTTCCAACTTGAGAAACAATATATACCGAGCGTCACTCGTATTAAAAACAGTGTTATGAGCATAATGGAGTAATAATGAATATTTTTAATTTACCTGATTTAGGTGAAGGATTACCTGATGCTGAAATTCATGAATGGTTTGTTAAAGAAGGTGATGTAGTCAAGGCGGATCAACCACTTGCCGCAATGGAAACGGCTAAAGCTGTAGTTGATGTTCCTTGCCCACAAAGCGGAACAATAGCAAAACTTTATGGAAAACCTGGTGATGTAATTAAAACTGGTGATCCTTTAGTAGCGTTTGAATCCACAAGTTCCAAGCCTGCGGATAAAGGAACTGTTGTCGGTAATTTAGAAGAAAGCTCAGAGATTTCCGAAGATAATTTTACTATTGGTACCCAAAACTCTTCTCATCGCCGTATTAAAGCAACTCCAGCAGTAAAAATGTTAGCTAAAAAATTAGGTGTCGATTTAACTACTATAAAAGCAACGGGTGAGCACGGAGTTATAAGCCGATACGATGTACAAGCACAAGCTGAGAAAAACGCTCAACCACCTGTTGGTTTTGAGCCACTACGCGGTGTAAGACGCGCTATGTTACATAGTATGATTCAATCTCATGCAGAGGTTGTACCCGTCAGTATCTTTGATGAAGCAGATATACATGCATGGAATGAAGGCACGGATATTACTGCTCGATTAATTCAAGCTATTGTTGAAGCATGTAAAATAGAACCAGCCCTTAATGCCTGGTTTGATACTAACCACTCGGCTCGTCAGTGTTTCGAACAAGTGCATTTGGGCATTGCAATGGATAATGAAGATGGTTTATTCGTTCCTGTAATCCATGATGCAGGCAAATACTCGCCAACAGAATTAAGACACGTTATTAATGAGTTTAAAAAATCTGTGAGTAACCGTAGCATTAGTGCAGATAAGTTAAAAGGAGCAACTCTTACCTTATCCAATTTTGGTAAATTTGCTGGCCGCTTTGCAAGCCCAATTATTGTTCCACCTATGGTCTGTATTATTGCCGTAGGAAGACTCTATAAAGCTGCCGTAGTAAATACTGATGGAGCTATCGAAGCCCATAATAACCTTCCTTTATCATTAAGCTTTGATCACCGCGCCGTTACTGGTGGCGAAGCCACCCGCTTTTTAGGTGCAATGATAGAGTCACTACAAAAAAGTTAAACAAATAATGCCTCTATTAGGGGCATTTATTCCTCTTATTTCCTCACTAATTGACCTCGATATGAAATACTTGATGTCTAAAGAACAGCAAAAAATAGTTAAGCTCACTGCTCTTGGTGGTGCTTTAGAGTTTTATGATTTTACTATTTATGCCTTATTTGCCCCCTATATCAATCAACATTTTTTTTCTAATACAAATCAACTCATTGGAATGATTAATACTTTTGCAGTATTTGCCTTAGGATATTTTGCTCGCCCCTTAGGTGGTATTCTCTTCGGCCATTTAGCAGATAAATTTGGTCGTAAATCTGCTTTTTCCCTTGCCATATTTATTATGGCAATAGCTACTCTACTTATAGGTTGTCTACCTAGTTATCAATCCATTGGTATTGCAGCACCAATTATATTAATTGGTTTAAGATTACTTCAAGGTTTCTCAGTAGGAGGTGGAATTCCTGGTGCTGCTGTTTTTATTATTGAACATATTCCTA
>CANJQE010000034.1 GCA_947476305.1 Legionellaceae bacterium | reverse complement strand
GGATCCGCCCATTTACTGCTTGAGATATGCCATTTGTTTTTACTGCCAAATTATCCAGTAAATTTTTATCGGCATTCTTTGAAAAACCAATAGTAAATACTCGTACACCTTTTTGATGTAAATTTGCAAGTGTACTTTCAGCTAATTTATTTTTTGATTGCTTGGTGCGAAACTCTGAACCTAAATCTACGGCGCCATCCGTTAGAAGAATGATTATTTTTTTACCTAAACCCCAGGCATGATTGGCGTTATTTATTGCTCCATCGATATCAGTCCATTGGCCATTAGAGCTAATTTTATAACTTTTTTGTCTATATTCATTTTGAAAACTAGTAGTGACGGGCTTTAAGGGAATCATTAATTGAGTATCAGTCGCAAAAGTCTGAATTTGCATTAAAGCCTTTTGTTTAATTAAGTAAATAAACATATTGATCGCTTTAATGCGTAAATTTTGTGGATCTGTTTTTTTCATACTCCCTGATACATCAACAAGAAGATGGATTTCAGGTAAAGCAGGTGAGACAGAAACAGCCGCTTTATTAGCGGCATGTAAAGAGACTAAAAAAATAAAATGAAACATCAATACGGCAGATACAAAACGTAGTAGTCTCATCTAAAACATCCTTGTTAAATAATGTGCCTCTGTTTCGATTAAATTTTATTCATGCTCAGGGTCTACTACAAATATTCCAGGAGCATTACGTAAATATTCATTATAATCCATACCATAACCAAAAATGTAATGATCTTCTACTTGTAAACCTACAAAATCTGCTTGCTGCAAACCATTAGGAACACGTTTACGGTATTTATCAACTAAAACAGCACTATATACTTCGTCAGCACCCATAGCTTTAATTTCATTAATGATCGCTGCTAAAGTAAGACCTCCATCTAGAATATCATCAACTACTAATACTGTCCTTCCTTTTAAATTAGCAGAAGGTTTGACTTTCCAATGAATTTCACCACCTGTAATTTCTCCTCTATAACGAGTAGCATGAACATAATCTACTTCTAAAGGAAAATCGAGTCTTAATAATAAATTACCTAGAGGTACTAAACCCCCAATCATAACGCAAATGATCACAGGATTTTTATCTTTCAACTTATCATGAATATTAATAGCCATTCTATCAAGAGCTGCTGCAACTTCATTGGATGTATATAAGCAGCTTGATTTTTCATAAACTGATTTAATTTTACTTGGGATGGTCATTATTACTACTTCCTCAATTTTAAGCTGCGGTAAAAATTTAAACTTTGGGTTTTCCAGTTCCAGGAAAGTGGCTTACTGTATTGCCATAACCTAAATTATCTTTCATTTTAGGCATGCCTTGTTTCGTTACTTCATCGATACGATATATAGAATGCATAGGAATAAACGTTCGCTTTACATTATTAAATTCCATTTTAAGTCGTTCCTCAGAAGGATCAACAACTAAAGAAGTTTGCTCACCAAACACTAACTCTTCGGCCTCAAGAAATCCAAAAAGTTCACTTTCTTTAATTGAACGAACATAAATTTCATAAATAGACTCTTGATTAGCAAAAGTGATTTTAAACAATGTTTTTTTAGTCATGTAGAAGTCTTTTCCTAAAAAGGGGAAGTATACAAAATTCAGGGGTCTATTCAAACAAATAATTAATTTGGCATTGGTAATGAGGTCTCATAGTCCTTAGATACTTTTTGTATTACCTCTTCTAAAAGAGGTGAAGGACCAATTGTTTCATACTTCTGTGCAATATAACAATAAAACCCGGAAGGAACAGGCCAAAGCATCTTGCCTATTTCATTACAAAATGTCAGTTTTTTGATTAAGGATGTATTATTTACGGGAGGTATATAATAAAAATTATTTAAGGAACATTGTCTATACCCACGCTGAATGAATATCCTATTTAAATGAAAGGGTGTTTGCATTTTTATTTGTTTTTCAGCATAACAGCTCAATAAACCGCATTTAATCGCCCCACCCCATAAACTCCAAGGATTAAGGCATAAAAAAACAACATAACCCATTGGTTTTAAAATTCGATCTATTTCATCAATTAAATTTAAACTATTATTGAAAGGCTCCATCGTTAGAGGAACTACCACGCAATCTAGACTATTTCTTGGTAAGGGTATGTGGTTTAAAGAACTAACTAATATATTGTCTCTTTTTGCATAAAAGGGAGAGGCTATCCATTTTTTATTAAATTGAAGCTCATCAAGCCAAGAATTATGCGCGCAATGTCCTAATTGTAATAAAGTATCGCCTTTTAAATAATCAAGTACAGGATGCAGTTGTTTTGTAAATTCATCAGCAACAGATAAGCCCAACGAGGTCTGAAACCACTCATTGAGTGCATTAAATTGTTTTATCTGCTGTTCTATCAACAAAATATAGCCTTTAGAGTTATTTATATGATAACAATACAACGAGTTAGAGATACAAACAATTAACTTAGTTTATAAATGATGAAAATATTTAGAATTTAAGAATACTTTACATTCATTGAATGGAAAGTTATTCTGCAAATTAAAAATATTTATAACCATTGGAGTTAGAAATATGCAATCTTATACCTTTCCTCTGCACGATTCTTTTTTAAATTACTCCCCTCTAATTCAAATTCATCGCTGGTTTCAGTTTTATGAGCATAGTAATACTAATATAAACAACCAATTAGCATTACTAACAGAAAATATTCATATTAAATCTCGATTTGATGAAAGCAAAGGTCATGAGGGCTATAAAGAACGAGTTGCTAAACTAGCTCCACATTGGATAAATGCGCATCATATTCAAGAGTTAGAATTAACTCAAATAGACTACAAAACTATTGCATTAAAGTTAAACATTATTTATCAAAATATTGGCTATTTACCTAACGAGCAGCTAAGCAATACAGCCTTGCGCTATACAACATCAATGACAATTGAGAATACTCAACAATTACCCCGATTTACTGAAATTCTTATTGAGGCAAGTACAATAGATATTCCCAGTGAATATGAGCAATTTATTTCCTCATATTCAGAGCACCGGATTAGAACTCTTGTTTATAATTTCTGTAATTTATTTGACTCTAGATTAGCCAATGCTGAAGGGTTTAAAGATATTTTTGCCTCGGAGATAGATATACAACTTCCTGCACACAGATGTACTAATTTTGAAGAGTTTGATAAATGGTTTCAGGAACGACCTGCTCAGATGATAAAAAGCAAACATATTTTGGATTCTCTCAATATTAATGCCATTACTCTAAATAGCTACCAAGTCACTCTTGAATTTAGTTGGACAGGAGCCTCAAAACACCATCCAGAGACTCCTTTAGCAACAAGAACCTTACATCAATGGATCGTTATAGATAATCCATTAGAGCCCTTTGCCCGTATTCAAACAATGTCTGTTCAGACCTTACCTTGTTCTATCGCGGCAATTGCTTAACTGTTTTTTTTAGCTATTAAAGGAGGGAGTCGTGGGAAAAGTAAATCATAAAGGAATGGCTGCGGTTAAAAAAGAACGTGAATTGCGAGTGGAGTCGTTAGATAAGTTAACGTTAACACCCTTTGATCTTGCAAATAGCGATCAACAATTAGCATTAAAAAAATACATTGATGCTTTTGAGTTGAGTGCTAACCAACTGTATTTATATCAAGCAATGGGAACCGGTATTAAAACTTGGATCGGTTCTTGGGCAGTTGGAAGACTTTTGCCTATTCCTGATTTTGTTAATTATTTTTTAACTGCTGTTTTATATTTTGGTGTTGCAGGTTATATGCTTGAACGCTTTAGCATGACTGATTTTTATGAACAATTAGAAGAGATGAAAGCTCTCTATAATTGGTGTTTAAAAAATAGACATGAAATATGCCCTGCATCTATAGATAATACCCAAAAGCTTTATTCTCCAGAAATACAACGTTTAATCAAATTACTCGCACCTTTATGTGATCCTGAGTTTATGATTGCCTGGCCTAAAGAAGTTGTTAAAATCGAAGAAAATGGTGGCTGGTCTAAAACACTAACTGCAGGGTATTCAGCACTCACAGCTACTTTATCCATGTTTTCGCGCAGCGCTCCACAGCCGACTATGGATCAACATCGTCTGAAAGAGTTAAAAATTAGTGTAGAAACAGGCGGCTTAAATCTAGGTGTATTTAGTGGTTTTGAGCAAGCAGTCCGGTATTTTGCTACAAGCACCGATTTTAGAGGCATGCTAGCATCTAAAATACAACGCCCACTTGAAATGGTGAAGCAAGTAGTACCTGCTGCAATTATGGAATCCATAACTCATCCCAAACAACCTTAAATAGTTTTCAAGGAGTAATTTATTTTGCTCCTTACTTTCATTTTAATGCTATAAATTTGATTTATTATATTCTTTTACTATATTTAAATAGGACTTTTAAATATAGTTTGACTAATGACACTGGAATAGCTCTTTAAGGAGAAGCAACATGGAAGCTTTAAATAAAAAGCAAAGTACAATAGAAAATGAAAGCCGCACAGAAAAATCACATGTAAGTGATGCCGCTAATGAGCTTTTAACTGAGAGCAAAAAATTAGCAAATGAACTTTATGAAGAAGGACTCAATAAATTAAGTGAAGCTGAACAACAGTTAAAAGATTACTCTGAACTCTTCACTAAGAAAATACAGGAAAAGCCCCTTACTTCCCTCATCATTGCTGGTGGTATTGGTTTTCTATTATCTAAATTGCTAAAAAAATAATGAAAATAATTGAAGAGCTAGATGGTTATATTTCCAGCCAAATTAATTCTATAAGGGCAGTAATGTCTCTAATAAAATTAGAAGCAAAATTGGCTGGATTAAGTGTTTTTCCATTACTATTGAATCTCTGTATGCTGTCTGTTGTTTTAATTAGTTTCTGGTTTTCCTTAATGGCTTTATTAGGATATTTTATTTTTGTAGAACTACAGAGCTTATGGATATCTCTTACCACAATTACCTTATTTAATTTCATTCTCTTAATTATCTTATTCAAATATTTAACTTTTAATTTAAAAAGCATGAGCTTTGAAAAAACTAGACTTTACTTCAATTCACAAAAGAGCAATGAACATGAAAAACTCGAGAAAAGAACTGATTGCTCAAATCAATAAGCTAGCAGATGAGCTAAATACACAAAGAGAGCAAGTAAAAGAACATCAATATAAGCTCTCAAAAAGTATTGCCCCTATTTTAGGATTTATTCTAGCTATTAGTACTTTCATTTTTTTGTTTAGATCTAAAAGCAGCTTTAAAAAAGTTGGCAAGGCTATTTTCAGTGCTGGACAAGTTCTTTTATTAACTTATTTCAGAAAAAAAATAGCGCAACTTTTAGCTAAACAATCTTAATATCTCTTGGCTAACATCAAATAAATGAGAATAAAGTTGTAGTAACTAAAAGATGCAAATTATGCAAGGGCTCTAATGACTTAAAAAGTCTTTCTTTTTTGCATGATAGCCGCAAAAAATTCAGGTTTATTTAAACCCATGGAAGCAAAAATCTGTGGTACTTTATCCCAGCTTCCCTCTTGCTCAATACTGGCAACTACTAATTCAAATCCAGTGTCTTTATCAGCAGGCTGACCCCATCCATTAATAATAGCTAAACCACGCAATCTTTTCGCTTCTACATGACCTAATTTTTCTGCGGCAAGCAAATGAGCGTGTGCTTGTTCAAAAGCTGAAATACATCTTTTTTGATTCTCTTCGCTGCTAAATACACCGGCATTTTGTAAGTTTTGTCGGTATTTTCCTTCATCAAGAAAAAGAAAGCCTAATCGATAATGAGCCGAAGAATCATTTAGATTAGCCGCGCCCTTATAGCATTCAATAACCATCACTTCAGCAAAAGGAAAATTTTTTTTCCCTATTTGCTTTTTATAAAGGGTGGCTAGATCGAAGTAACATAATATTTCACGCTTTACTAATTGATCTGTGGGCTGGTTATTTATTCTATTTAACTGCATTGACTTTATTTTTTTTGTAATGTGATTTATTTTCCAACGATTAATATTAAACATTTTTCTGCTCCAAGATCTCTTTGGACAATTATAATTTTGTTTCTTTATCTAGATGATTAGAAATATAGTATGAAATACCACTTGCGATTAAACCAGGAATAAAAAACACGAGCCAAGCAATGAATTTACTTCCTGCACGACTATAGTCATAGTTATCTTGAAGTGTAGAAGTCATATCAGTCACTATATCAGGTACATCGTAGTCAAGATCCCATATTAAAAAAGGTGCTATATATAGGGAAAACAATAAAAGACCCACCGATAAAACGACACAAATAACACCCACAATAAAAATTGTATTATTATTTTTAGGTTCTTGAGACATAAGCATTTTTTGCCTTCCATAAGCCTTTTTTTAAAGATAGCAGATAGATTGTAACAAGTCACCTCTGGTTATATTCTAAAAGTTATATAAAATTCATATACTCAAGAATAATTAAGGTAAATAATGAAACGATATGTGTTTATGCTTTCTGATGGAACTGGCATTACGGCTGAAGCTTTAGGTAATAGTTTAACTACTCAATTTGAAAATGTTCAATTTGAAAAAACAACGATTCCCTATATAGATTCTATTGAAAAAGCTGAAGATGTTGTCCTTCGTATTAATGAGTCTTTTCAAAAACAAGGCATTAAGCCTTTAGTATTTATGACCTTAGTTAATCCAGAAATTCGATCTTATATAAAGAAGGCCACGGCTTGCGTTTTTGATTTATTTAACACCTTTATTGGGCCTCTAGAGCAAGAGTTAGCGGAAAAGTCATCTTATACGGTAGGGAGAACCCATGGCGTAGCTGATAATAAATCTTATACTCATCGTATCGATGCAGTGGATTATGCGCTCTCACATGATGATGGAATAAAAACAAAAGGCTACGAAAAAGCAGATATTATTTTAATTGGCGTATCTCGCTGCGGTAAAACTCCCAGCTGTCTTTATATGGCCTTGCAATATGGAATTTTAGCAGCTAACTATCCTTTTACTGAAGAAGATCTAAGCTATTTTCACTTGCCAGAAGTATTAAAACCTTATAAAGAAAAACTATTTGGTTTGACTATTGATGTGGAACGACTCCAACAAATTCGCACTGAGCGCAGGCCTAACAGTAAGTACGCCTCTGCTGAGCAATGCCGTATAGAAGTTACGGAAGTTGAGTCAATGTATAAGAGAGAACGAATTTCTTATATTAATTCAACAAAATATTCGATAGAAGAAATCTCTACCAAAATCTTAGCTGCCTCAGGTTTAAAGAGAAAAATTTAAAGCTTGGTCTTCTTTTATAACTGGATCAGGCTTTAATGGCAGCCATTTTGAAACTCCCCACGTCATCCCGAACAGAGTGAAGGATCTCCAGATGAAGGGCACCGAGCCATTTTTCAGGAGATCCCTCGTTACGCTAGGGATGACGAGGGAGTTACAAAATTTTAAGTCGAGACAGGTTTAGTAGCCTCAGATTTATTTCCTGAGACTACTATTCACAAATTAGATAACCCAAAGGGCCATAAAATCATCTACTTTCATAGAGGAAAGTCTATTAGTATCATTCATAGCCTGAGTAATTTTTTCTACTTTTTCGGAAGAAAAATGCGTAGTCAAATTACGTTTAAATTTAGAGAGTAATACAGGAATGCCCTCTTCGCGGCGACGTTGATGACCAATTGGATACTCAATAGAAATTAAATCACTTTCACTACCATCTGTGAAAATAATTTTAATGCTATTAGCAATAGAACGTTTTTCAGGATCATGATATTCACGAGAAAAGCGCTCATCTTCTGTAACATGCATTTTTTCTCGTAAGACATCAATACGTTTATCAGAAGCCACATCATCTTCGTAGTGTTCCGCTTGTAAGTCTCCAAATAATAAACCAATAGCGACCATATATTGAAGACAATGATCTCTATCTGCTGGATTATGTAAAGCCCCCTGCTTACTAATAATTCTTATTGCTGATTCATGAGTAATTAATTCAATTTTTGCAATATCAGCAAAGCGTTCTTTGACCAAGGGATGTAATGCAACAGCACATTCAACGGCTGTTTGAGCATGGAACTCAGCTGGATAAGATAATTTAAAAAGCACATTTTCCATGACATAGCTTCCATAAGGACGCTGGAATTTAAATGGCTTCTTACCAAATAATACATCATAAAATCCCCATACAGGTGCTGTTAAAGCACTGGGATATCCCATTTCACCTGCTTTAGCAATTAGAGCAAGACGAACTGCTCTTGAGGTGGCATCTCCAGCTGCCCAAGACTTTCTTGAACCCGCATTAGGGGCATGTCTATAGGTTCTTAAACTTTGACCATCTACAAATACTTGCGATAGAGTACGTAACATCGTGTCTTTATCCGCACCAAATAATTGAGCGGCGACAGCGGCGCTTGCTACTTTTACTAAAAAGACATGATCAAGACCAACCCGATTAAAGCTGTTTTCTAAAGCAAGACAGCCTTGAATTTCATGAGCCTTAATCATCGCAGTTAATACATCAGACATCAGTATAGGTGCTTTGCCTTGATGACAGCGCTCTCTACATAAATAGTCGGCCACAGCTAAAATAGCCCCTAAATTATCGGAAGGATGCCCCCATTCCGCTGCTAACCAAGTGTCATTATAATCTAACCAACGAATCATTGTTCCAATATTAAAAGCAGCTTGAACTGGATCTAATTCATAGTTAGTACCAGGTACACGCGCTCCTCCGGTGAGCGAGGCTCCAGGTACTACTGGCCCCATGAGTTTAGTACACTCAGGAAAGTTCAGTGCTAAAATACCGCATCCTAAAGTGTCCATTAAACATAAACGGGCAGTTTCATAAGCCAAGGCACTATCAATTTTTTTATTTAAAACATAGTCAGCAATATCACTAATTACCTGATCATAATCAGGCTTAATATTATCTTCTACAAAATGACTCATATTATCCTCTTGTCTCAATAGCTGGGAAAGCACGGGAATCTGGACCGATGTATTCTGAGGTAGGTCTAATTAGCTTATTATCAGCTCTTTGTTCAAATATATGTGCCGACCAACCAGTGGTACGGGACATAACAAATATTGGTGTAAATAAAGGAGTAGGAATACCACAATAATGATAGGCAGAAGCACTATAAAAGTCTAAGTTAGGGAATAATTTTTTCTCACTCCACATTACTTCTTCAATCCGCTCAGAAATATGATATAAGGACAAATTACCTTTTTCTTCGCCTAAGCGGAAAGACCATTTTTTTATAATATCTGACCGAGGATCACAGGTAGTATAAACTCTATGTCCAAAACCCATTATTTTTTCTTTATTAGCCAACATTTTTCTTAATTCTATTTCTGCTTCATCAGGCGTTTTAAAACGTCCAATCAATTCCATAGCCGCTTCATTTGCCCCACCGTGTAATGGGCCACGTAAGGTTCCAATAGCACTAGTGATTGCTGAATAAAAATCTGATAGAGTCCCTGCGGTGACACGAGCAGCAAACGTTGATGCATTAAACTCATGTTCAGCATACAAAATGAGAGAAACATTCATCATCTCTGTTTCCATTTTGCTAGGCTTTCTTCCATGTAATAAGGCAAGAAAATGACCGCCAATAGTTGTTTCATCACTGTATTCAGAAATTTCTTTTCCTATAAAATGATAGGCATACCAATAACACATCATGCCTGGAAATAAAGCTAATAAGCGATCTGCTATTTCAGATTCCTGTGAAAAACTGTGCTCTGGTTCAATTGTCCCCAAAAAAGAACAAGCAGTTCTTAATACATCCATAGGATGAGTGTTTTTAGGAATCATTTTTAATACTGTTTTTAAAGAATCAGGCAATGTTCTTAATTCAACTAGTTTATTGGTGTATTGCTTTAATTCGTGTGCGGTAGGTAATTGGCCGTAATGAAGTAAATAAGCAACTTCTTCAAAAGTAGCATACTCAGCTAAATCATCAATTGAGTAGCCTCTATAGTTTAAACCTTTGCCAGCTAGGCCAACAGTAGCGATTGCTGATCGCCCCGCAATAACACCGGCTAAACCTCCACTTTTACTGCTCATGCTCTTCTCCCATCAATTGGTCTAATTTTTGTTCGTATTTGTGATAACCAAGAACTTCATATAATTCATTGCGTGTTTGCATAGTATTTAGTACAGATTGCTGCGTTCCTTGTTGAATAATTGCTTCATAGGTATTTAAAGCAGCTTGAGACATAGCGCGAAAGGCACTTAAGGGATACAAAACTAAAGAAATACCTACTTTAGCTAATTCCTCTCTAGTGTATAAGGGAGTTTTACCAAATTCAGTGATATTAGCCAAAACAGGTGCTTTAATTTTCTGCGTAAATGTTTGGTATTCTTCTAAATTAGTCATAGCCTCTGCGAAAATCATATCCGCACCTAACTCAATAAATAATGCCGCTCTGTCCATTGCGGCATTTAGTCCCTCAACTGCATAAGCATCAGTTCGTGCCATAATCACAAAATCTGGATTAGTTCTTGCGTCGACTGCAGCCTTTATTCTATCGCCCATTTCCTGAGCAGAAACTATTGCCTTATTAGGTCTATGGCCACAACGCTTTGCTAAAACTTGGTCTTCGATATGAACTGCAGCAACATTTGCTTTTTCCATTAGTTTTATAGTTCGTGCAATATTAAAAGCATGACCCCATCCAGTATCAATATCGACTAAAAGAGGCAAACTGCAGGCATTGGTAATGCGTGTAGCGTCTTCTAGTACCTCTGATAAATTAGTCATACCTAGATCGGGCAAGCCGTATGAAGCGTTTGCCACTCCAGCGCCTGATAAATAAATTGCTTTTGCACCTACTGATTCTGCAAGCATCGCAGAATAGGCGTTGATAGTACCTAGAATCTGTAAAGGTTTATTATCCACTACTGCTGTTCTAAATTTTTTTCCAATAGAATTGGTCATTTGTATAACGCTCCTTTGACCTTAATATTATTAATCGAGAATAAATTACATTCTAACGCTTTGATGTGCAAACAATTATGCTTCAATGAGTCCTATAGCTCAAACAATTTTACAGGACTTAGGAAAAATCCCTAATCTCTTCGTTAAAAGAAGTTTTTAATTCGGTCATTTAGTTAATCTAAACTCCCTCATTAAAAATTTATTTTGCCTCGACCTTAGGGTTTTTCCTAAGTCCTGACACAAAAATCCCTAATCTCTTCGTTAAAAAAAGTTTTTAATTCGGTCATTTAGTTTATCTAAACTCTCTCATTAAAAACTTATTTTGCCTCGACTTGGGGTTTTTTCCTAAGTCCTGTTTTATTTTTGAGGTATAAATTTTTCTACATAAATGCGTAAATACTATAAAACAATATGTCCCTTTAAATACCATCTACAATGACCAGAAATAGCTACTCGAGATTCATTAAGTTCACAGAACAATTCTCCTTTTCTGTGTAAGCCCTGTATAGCATGTAAGTTTGATTTATTTAAACGTTCAGCCCAAAAAGGAGTTAAAACACAATGTGCTGAGCCTGTAACAGAGTCTTCTAAAATATCATGTTTAGGATAAAAGCAACGAGAATAGAAATCAGCTTCATTTGAGGTGGAAGTAATAATTAAACCGCGCTTTGGTAGTTTTTTTAATTGATTAAGATCAATTTGAGCCTTTTCTACATCAGACTCGCAAGCAAGTAAGCATAAATAATCTAAATCACTTTCATAAGCTTCCAAGATGGGTTGATCAATAATCAAGGAAAGAGTTTCTTCTGAATTAAAATTAGCAAAATTGAGTTTGGGGAAGTCGAGTGTGTATTTATCCTTTCTTCGCTCTACGGATAACATACCACTTAAACTATGAAAATGGACTATATTTCCTTCACATTTACCTAATTCTAATAAAGCAAAACCAGCAGCTAAGGTAGCATGCCCACATAAAGTGATTTCACCATTAGGTGTAAACCAACGAATATAAAAACCTTCATTATTTTCAAGTACAAATGCTGTTTCTGATAAATTATTTTCAGCAGCGATCGCTTGCATTAGTTCATCGTTCAACCAATCCGACAATAAACAAACAGCTGCAGGATTCCCATGAAAAACCTTATCAGTAAAGGCATCTATTTGAAAAATTTCTATACTATCCACACCACATGCCTCAGTACAAAAGATGAATTATACCTGATAAAGAAAGAAGAAGTTAAGTCTATTAGTAAGACTTAATATAAACCCCTAGTAATATTTCGTCTTAAAAAGCGTGATGGTGCTAAAGCTTGGAGTAAATTTCTTGGTGCAGCGCTAAGCTCATTATTTATAAGAGCAGCAAGCCATTCAGCACTCAAGGGAATAGTAGTTAAGCCTCTCGAGCCAAAACCCGCAAAGGCATAAAGATTAGGATAATAAGATGCCTCTTTAGCAATCCATCGTTTTGAATTGCTTTCCAAACCAGCATACTGAACGAGAAATTCCTCAGCTTTTGCTATGGGACCTACCAAAGGTAAATAATCTGGCGTTGAAGCACGTACACCAGTCCAATTGCCTGCAACTACTTTGGACCAGCAAGACTGATCAGTCATTCTTTCTAATTTTTCTAAGTTAAGCTTATCATCTTCACTATTAACTACAGAACTTGTGCATCCTAGTTCATAAGTGGCTCCTAAATGATGAACGCCTGCTATTGCAGGTAAGACATGACCTTCGGCGCAAACTGGGATTTTTAATTCGCGGCTTTCTTTTGTTGTTAAAATGGATGTCATTTGACCGCGTATTGCCTTAATAGGCAAATTGTTTGTTTCAGTAAATTGAGCTATTTTATAGCCATTTGCCAAGATAAGAACTGAGGCTTTATATTGTCCCATTAACCATTGCTCATCTTCATAATTAAAACTATTTATTTCCACCTTATTAATTAAAGAAATATTTTCATCATTGATTAATAATTGACATAAAGCAGGTGAGTCTATCCATCCCGAGTTGGGAATATATAAACAATCCGTTGTTATTCGAATTCCAGCTAAGGAACTCGCCTCATCCGCATTAATTAATAGACCTAATTCAGGATATAAAGAGAGCCAGCTTTCTAAGCTTTTTTGAGCCTTCCCTTCCTTTATATTATAAGGAAGTGCTAAGGCCCCTTTTAAATCACCGAGTGAATGCTGCTCTAAAATAATTTTATAAGTACTTTGTGCGTATAAAAATGCGCTTAACATAAATTCTGTTAATGGTGAACGAAAAGCAGATAGCTTAGGAAATAAAACAGCTTGCTGATTAGCTGAAGCCCCTTGCCCAATCATAGATTCTTTTTCAAGAAGAGTTACTTTCCATCCTCGTTTAGCTAAACAATGAGCAGAAAAACAACCAGCTAAACCAGCACCGATAATAAGTGCTGTTTTTTCTTTATATTTTTTTTGACGATGTATATGCCAAGGAGTGGCTCTTTGTTTTAAACGTGAAGGCAGGATTTGCTCTAAATATCCCGTGAGCATATGTCTTTTTATACCGTATCCATTTTTTTTAATAACTTTAAAACCGGCTTCAGTCAAAGAGGATTTAACCATTGCAGCAGCGGTATAAGTAGCAAAAGTGCTGCCTTTCTGAGAAAGCATGGCAATAACTTGCACTAAAGAGTTTGCCCACATATCTTCATTTTTTTTTGGTGTAAAGCCATCTAAATACCAAGCATCAATAAAAACATTTCTTTGTTGATGTTCAATTATGGAATCACCACAAATTAATAATTGCTCAAAGCACTCAAAACAATCGCCAAGCATTAAAGTTAATTTGAGACGACCATCGCAAAAGAAAAGATGGTGATTTCCAGGGGTTAACACGGGATATTGTTTTATCAACTCTGCAGTATAAAGCTCAAGTTCTGGCCAATTTTTTAGGGCTCGCATCAAGTCATTTACTTTTAATGGATTTTTTTCACAAGAAATAAAATGTAATGTAGCTGATTGAGGCGCATAGCGCTCCCAAAGACTCCATGTTAAAAGAAAGTTTAAACCAGTGCCAAAACCGGTTTCGCCAATAGTAAAGTGCTGATCTTCATTTTGATCAAGCATTGACCAACGATTAATTAAATCATTACCATCAACAAAAACATAACGGCTTTGTTTGATGCCACTTTCCATGGAAAAATAAATATCGTTATATTGCTTGGAAAACGGCAGATTTTGAATCCATTTAAGATCTGCCGTTTCAATAGGTACAAAAGGTTTACTCACATAGCAACTCGATCAGCAATAATTAAGTTAGGATCGTTATTTTCTTGTTTGGACTTTTTTTCATACATTAGTTCTCTCAATTTTGGTACTAAAACAAGGAGAACAAAAGCAGAGAAGATTGCGAATAAACCTAACATTAAAAAGACATGACTGTATCCACCATTGGTCAATATGGGAGAAGTACTTTCCTGATTACTAATCATTAAATTGGAGCTATAACTTGATAAAGTGGCGCCAACCCCAGTATTGAGCATCCACATTCCCATCATCACTCCTTGCAAAGAACTAGGAGCTAGGGAACCTATCATAGCGTAGCCGATTGGAGAAATTAATAACTCACCAACACTTTGTAAAATATAACTTAATACGATCCAAAGCGGATTTACAAGACCATCAGCATTAGCGCAACGTATACTAATTGGCAGGAGTGCAAAAGCAACTCCTATAAATAATAAAGCTAAAGCAAATTGAGCAGGTATATTGATCTGCACTCCATTTTTTCTCATTTTCGCAAACAGAATACTTAATAAGGGACCACCAAAAACAATAGCGATGGTATTAATATTTTGGAACCACTGCGGCGGTATAATCAAAGATCCATATTCTCTTTGGACATTATGATCAATGAACAGGGTCAAACCCATTGGCCCAATTTGATACAGCATCCAAAAAATAGTACTAACAATCATTAAAACTGCAAAGGCTAAAATTTTATTTTTTGCTTCTTTTTCGGGCTGTTGATGCGCAATGGCAATGATAAGTATTAACATGCAAACACCCGTCACAAGCACTAATTTATTAGCCCATTCAGCATATTGAAGGATTTGGGTTAATATTAAAGGCAAACTAATAATTCCCATTAAGCCAAGAAACATTGCTTTCCTTTGAGCTGGTTTATCCTTTTTAGAAAAAGCAGTGTCTTTATCAGCCAGTTGTTGCCAGCAATATAAACAAATTAGTAAGGCAATTAAATTTCCCAAACTACTTAAGAGAAAAAGACGTTGATAGTTTTGGGTCATTTGAAAAATACCGCTTAAACTAAAACCAATAAAAAATCCAATATTCATGCCCGCATAAGTCCAAAGAAATGCGGTTTCTCTGCGTGTATCATCAGGGGCAAAACGTTGGGTTAACATGCAGTTTAGGCAGGTTACATTTAACCCGGAGCCAGTTAGAAAAGCGGCTAAACCGTAATAAAGAAAGGTGACGCTACTAACTGATAATAATAAGCAGCCTACAACCTGAGCCAGCATTCCTACACAAAATAAAGAGCGGTTTGATAGTAAACGTCCACCCCATAGGCCACCCAGTAAGTGCAACGCAAAATTAAAAGCAATAAAAACGCCCATAATACTATTCGCGACATTAGCTTGTAAGCCTAATTTACCTTTCATGTACAATACTAAAGTTGAATAGAGAACGCTGAAACTAAGTGTAGACACTACTTGTATAAAAAAAAGCGCGACGATCCCTTCGGGCATACCGATCCAACGCTGCTTTTTGCCCCCTAATGTCAACATAATCTGCCTTCCGTTGCTAGCTGCAATTTCCAAGAATATGACATGATGAAAAACGACTGTCTAGTCTTTTAATTTAAAATTTACTATCTTATTTTATTAAAGAACTTAACACTTTTTCTGCCGCTTCTTGTGTCTTTTTTATTTCATGAATGGTATGGGAACTCGATACAAAACCCGCTTCATACATAGAGGGAGCAAAATAAATACCCTCTTGCAACATACAATGATAAAAGCTTTTAAAGAGTGATTCATTAGAGCTAGCAACATCAGCATAATCATGAATATATTCTTTATCAGTAAAGCAAAAACCAAACATCCCGCCTTGAGAAGCAGTAAATAAAGGGATGTTTAAGCCTTCTGCTACCGAAGATAAAGCTTGAACTAAAGATTGTGTTGTTGTACTCAATTGATTAAAAAAGTCTGGTTTTTCAATTTCGCTTAAGGTAGCTAAGCCTGCTACCATAGCAAGAGGATTACCTGAAAGTGTGCCTGCTTGATATACTGGTCCCTCTGGTGCTAAATGAGACATAATATCAGCACGCCCTCCTAGAGCGCCGACAGGCATTCCACCACCAATGACTTTACCTAAAGTAGTGATATCAGGAGTAATATTATATAGGCCTTGCGCACCGGTTAATCCCACCCGAAACCCGGTCATCACTTCATCAAAAGTTAACAAGGCGCCATATTGAGTGCAAAGCTCCCGCAAACCCTTTAAAAAATCAGGCTTAGGAAGTACAAATCCCATATTACCCGCTATCGGCTCTAATATGACTGTAGCAATATCCTCTGGGTACTTTGCAAATAATTGAGCCACTTCATCTAAGTTATTAAAATTAGCAGTTAAGGTATGTTCTGTAATACTGGCAGGAATACCAGGAGTTGAGGGAATTCCTAAAGTTAATAAGCCTGAACCCGCTTTAACTAATAAGCCATCACTATGTCCGTGATAACATCCATTAAATTTAATAAATTTATTTCTCTTCGTAAAACCACGAGCCAAGCGAATGGCCGTCATAGTGGCCTCAGTCCCTGAATTAACCATGCGAATTTTTTCTATTGATGGGATCAAATTGATAATTTTTTCAGCTAATTGAACTTCAAGTTCTGTAGGTGCCCCAAAACTCATGCCACTATGCAGTACCTGACTCACCGCCTCAATGACCTTAGGATGACAATGTCCTAAAATTAATGGCCCCCAAGACCCTACATAATCAATGTACGATTTATCATCAACATCAATAAGGTATGCGCCATGTCCTTTTTTAAAAAAGATAGGATCTCCTCCTACTCCTTTAAATGCTCTTACCGGAGAGTTAACACCACCAGGGATAAGGTTTTGAGCTTGCTGAAATAAAATCGAAGAGCGTGTCATAATTTAAATCCATTATGTATTTAATTAAGGGGTAAAAAAGCTGTAATTCTGCTTCAGAATATTACATCTATTCTATTAAATTGGCAAAAAAAATAATAATTAGGTCAATATTAACTTTACATAGCTCTTGCTAATCGCTAAATTACGCCTTTTAAAAATGAGCATTAACTATGTCAGCGTATAAAAAATATATTTGTGTGATTTGTGGTTTTATCTATGATGAAGCTGAAGGATGGCCAGAAGATGGTATTGAAGCAGGCACCTTGTGGGAAGATGTTCCAGAAAATTGGTTCTGTCCTGACTGTGGCGCAGGCAAAGAAGATTTTGATATGGTAGAAATAGAATAAAAAACGCTTTTAAAAAGGCTTTACCACTACCAATAGAATAATACCCACTAGAAAAAAAGTGGGTATTTCATTAAAAATGCGAAAAAATAGAGCGCTTTTGTTCATCTCATTCTTAGCAAAAAGACGAACATAATAACCACAGAGAAAATGATATCCCCATAAGAGCACCACTAATCCTAATTTTGCATGCATCCAGCCCGCTTTTATGTAATAGCCTGGATTATAACTTATTAGGCATATACCTAAGAGAGTAGTCATAAGTGCTGCTGGCCAAGTAATGCCAAAATACAATCTTCGCTCCATTACTTTAAAGCGCTTAATACTAATCTCATCATGTGCATCCGCATGATATACAAACAAGCGGGGTAAATAAAATAAACCGGCAAACCATGCTACTAAAGTGATTATATGAAAGGCTTTGATCCATAACATAGTTAATCCCCAGCACTTTTTTTACGTTTTCGCCGAGCGCGCCTCATTAAATTTAATGCTTCAACACCTAAAGAAAACCCCATGGAAAAGTAGATATACCCTCTAGGTATATGAAAGGAAAAACCATCTGCAATTAAAACCATGCCGATAAGGATTAAGTAGCTTAGTGCAAGCATTTTTACGGTAGGATTTTTCATAATAAAATAACTTACGGGTTCACTTGCAAAAATCATAATGATGATGGCACAAGTAATGGCTAAGGCCATAACCCAATAATGTGAAGCAATTCCTACAGCAGTTAATACACTATCTAAGGAGAAAATGACGTCAAGCAGAGCCACCTGAATAATCACCCCTCGAAAAGTAGCTTTCTTCTTCTCCGATATAGTAGGTGTGCTTATAGGCTCTTTGAGAATATCTTGGTGTATTTCATCTGTAGACTTCCAAATTAAAAATATCCCACCAGCAAGTAAGAATAAATCTCTAAATGAAAAAGTTAATTTTCCCAGGGAAAACAAAGGCTCAATTAAATGAACCATATAAACAGCAGAAGCCAGTAATAGTAAACGAGTTACCCAAGCAAAAGTTAATCCCCATCTTCTAGCCCTTTTTCTTTGCTCTAAGGGAAGTTTTTCAGTCAAAATAGATAAAATAACTAGATTATCTATCCCTAACACGATTTCCAGTATAACTAAGCTTACTAAACTTAGAATTATGTCTAATAAATCCATCTACAATCCTTCTACTTAATATATTCTGTATTCTCTCTAAAATAATTATAAAGGTAAATGATTCACTTTATTGTTTTGCTTCGTTATAATTATTTTTGTTAATCAATAACGTGAGATAAAGCGATCATAAAGTTTATTAAAAAATTGTTGAAGAAAAAAAGAGGGCATCACCAGCCTCTAGTTAATTCAACTTATATTATTCCTCGTGCGAAACATTGCATCTCTAAAACAGACATTAGTAATAATGCGCTAAAAGTCCTTAATCGCTTAATTAGCTCAGGATTTCAAGCATATCTGGTTGGAGGCAGTGTTCGTGACCTATTACTTCATAAAGCACCTAAAGATTTTGATGTTGCTACTAATGCAACGCCTAATGAAATAAAAAATTTATTTAAAAATGGACGAATTATTGGCAGACGATTCAAATTAGTTCATATTTTATTTCATAGAGAAATTATTGAGGTAGCAACCTTTCGTGGTCAAGAAACAGTTGATGCCAATCAGCAAACCAATGAGCGCGGTATTCTTGTTAGAGACAATAGCTATGGTTCCTTAGATGAAGATGCATGGCGCCGAGATTTTACTGTTAATTCCCTGTATTACAACATTGATGATTCCTCTATTGTGGATTTCACTGGGGGAGTACAGGACGTTGAGAAAAAATTAATTCGAATTATCGGAGATCCAAGCACGCGCTATACTGAAGATCCGGTCCGTATGCTTAGAGCGGTGCGATTCAGTGCAAAGTTACATTTTTCTTTAGAACCAGAGACAGCAGCCCCTTTTCCAGAGATAAGCCAACTGATTACTCATGTATCGAGTTCACGCCTCTTTGATGAAATGACTAAATTATATCAGTGCGGTGAAGCTGAAACAGTCCATAAATTACTAATACAATATGGCCTCTTTCAACATCTCTATCCCTCCACTTTTGCCTTGTTAGAGAGCGAACATCATGTGAATGCTCTTGTTGGTATTGCCTTGGAAAATACGGACATACGGATTCGTGAAGGAAAACCGGTAACTCCAGCCTTTATTTTTGCAGTTTTATTATGGTTTCCGATGATTGAGCTTTCAAAAAAATTGCAAGAATCTGGCATGGATCCCTTACCTGCCCTAGAAAAAGCTATGTCTATAGTAATTTCCGAACAAAATAAAATCATTTCTGTACCCAAACGATATACTCAAGTAATGAGAGAAATATGGTTATTACAATATCGTTTTGCTAAACGCTTTGGTGGTAGAGCCTTTAATCTACTACAGCATCCGCGTTTTAGAGCTGCCTTTGATTTTATGGCAATTAGAGCCTTGGCAGGAGATGAGGCTATGGAAATAGCACAATGGTGGACTACATTCCAAGAGGTTGACGAGGCTGAGCAACATAAGATGATTGAGATCTTAACTCCGCCTGCGCCACCGAAACCAAGACGACGACGAAAGCCTAAAGCAGTAGACAAATGAATTTTTGTTATCTTAGCTTAGGTTCTAATCAAAAATGTCCTGAGCGGCAAATTAGAGCCGCTATAAATGCATTACGAGCGCTACCATCCACTCATATTACTCAAGTCTCTTCCTTATATTGGAATAAGGCTTGGGGTATACAGACTCAGCAAGATTTTTGCAATGTTGTAGTTGAAATTACTAGCACTTTAAATCCACTTTTATTATTAAAATTTTGTCAAAAAATAGAACAGAAACAGGGTCGTGTACGAAGAAAAAAATGGGGGCCGAGAGCACTCGATATTGATATTATTTTGTATGGCTCCAGGAAAATAACTACTCCTAGATTAACAATTCCCCATCCATACTTCTTGGAACGAGATTTTGTAATTCAACCTCTTCTAAAATTATGCACTCACACTGAACTTAAGAATTTTATAAGTTCTATCGCTCTAAATGCTAAACCCTAATTCTTATTGCGAAGATTATTCACTGAAAAATGAGTCTGCCCTCATAGCGCTTATCTTTAATAAATTTAATTATGAACATATTTAGTAAATAATCTTCCATTAATTCTGCACTCTTAAAAGTTCCTTAATGTTTGATCTCTATAATGTGCTCATTATCAATTCACTTAAGAGTTTAATTATGAAATTTAAAGATTCACATTGGGAAGACAGACTGAATGCGTTTTGGAACACTGACGTTGTAAGTCAATACAATATATTTGTAAACCAGTTCGTACCGAACACCTTCTTTCAACCCGATCTTTCTACCATACAAGATTCATTAAAAAGATATTGCGACAATTTAATCAATGTAATGAGTAATTTTAAAAGAATTAAAGATCGCTACACCGATAAATCGTACACTGCTAACTATTTAGCTCAAATTCAAACATCAGGGAACAATGATCTCCAGCAATTTAACGTACTATTGAGTCGCCATTTTGGTGAGAACGCTGCTAATTCTCTGCAGTTGATTGAGGAAACCTTAGTTAAATTGAATGCTACTGTAGAAAAACCGGCTAATGAAGACTCACAAATCTATCATTACTACTAATTTAATGTCTGTTATGGATAAGAATTTAATGTAGCAACTGTCTTGAATTAAATTTAGGACAGTTGCTACATTTAAATTTATGTCAATAATATAATAGATAGCATTTAAAATTGCTCTTGGATAATTTATATCATTGAAATACTATGAATACTATAATTGCACTAGGTCTGATTATCACGAAATCCGCCCCAGACTTCTAACCCGTATATTAATAAACTCTCATGAAACACTATATTTGCCAGAACTTGTGCCCCGATGCAAAACTCAAAAATATTGCTTAACCCAGCGCACCATGTCTTGAGTACTCATCACCCCTGAGTGTCGAGCTTTCTC
>CANJQE010000033.1 GCA_947476305.1 Legionellaceae bacterium | reverse complement strand
GGAGCGTAGATTTTGAGGCCCGAAGGGGGATCAAAATCAAGGGGGACCAGGACGGCCAGGGCCGCTGGAGGCATACTTGTCGCCTGTTTTTGTCCCTGCCGGGGACTTGGATGTCCCGGCAGGTTTCTCAAAAACAGGCGACACGCTGCAAGAAAAAAGAGGGTCTTCAATAGGATTAGTATTTATGTCAATTACACTTGGAAACACTCTAGGCGCAAGTGTAGGATTAGCATTAACTAGTTTTTTAAGTCAAGAACAAATGATGACTTGGGGATGGAGAATACCCTTTATTTTGGGATTTTTTCTCGGAATTATTAGCTACATCATTCGCAAAAAATCCATGTAAACTCCAATATTCCTTGCCATGATGGCGGAAGAAAAATTACACCGTAAACCATTCTTGGCACTCTTAGGTTCATCTCGAAAAAAACTACTCCAAGCTTTTTTACTTACTGCGGTTACCTCAAGTATTATTTCTCTTTTTCTCTATTTACCTACCTATCTTAGCACTATTATTAAAATTCAAACTTCCCATAGCTATCTTATTAATTTAATTAGCTTTTTAAGTTTTGCATTAATGACTGCATTCTTTGGACGATATTCAGATAAAGTGAATCGCGAAAAACTAGTAGTGTTAGGGGCATCACTATTAATTGTATTTTCTTATCCCTTGTTTAATGGCTTAGCTACTTTTGGAGAACCTTTTATTTGGATCTTTACTCTTGGATTTTCTTTATTTGGAGCAATGATTAATGGAAGCTATGTGGTTCTCATTGCAGAATCGTTCCCTGCTCATTCACGTTATTCCGGTGTTGGTTTTAGCTATAGTTTAGGGGTTGCTCTATTTGGAGGCACTGCTCCGTTAGTCTTTACCGGACTCATTAATTATTTAAATTTTGTGGAAGCACCTTCATTATATTTATCAGGATGTGCAGTCTTAACCTTATTTGCTGCATTAAGTTATCAATTAGATAAACGACAAACTGCTTTTGATAGTAGCTCAGATGTCGTGAACGTTTAATAGCGCTAACTCTCTCTTAATTCTTTATAGTACTGTCATACAGCAAGGAAATAAATTTAAGTAATATGGATGTGACATAGAAGAAAAGCAATATTACCTCTACATCTTAGCCAACAAAAGAAACGGTACGCTCTATACCGGCGTCACAAGTAATCTTTTACAACGCATATACCAGCATAAAGAAGGTTTGTCTGAAGGATTTAGCAAAAAATATAGCGTTCATCGACTAGTGTATTATGAAATTCACTCTGAAATATGTGAAGCAATTACAAGGGAAAAGCGTATAAAGAAGTGGTATCGTCAATGGAAAATAAATCTGATAGAACAGAGTAATCCCCAATGGCTTGATTTATCTATTGGCTTATTTTAAGAAATGGTTGCCCGCCTGCGCGGGCATGATAGTATGGTGTATGAGGTAAAAAACCATGGGCATGTCGTTTGTTATTAGATGGCATAGGTATTGTCGTTCCCAAGTACAGTCCCTTCTTAAGAGTAGATTTCAATCTCTCTAGAAGGATAGAGTACTCTCCTAGAAAATAAATTGGATGAACAGATAATCCTCAATAGCTTAATCTATCCATTGGATTATTTTGTGAAATGGTTGCCGCCTGCGCGGGCATGACAGTATGGTGTATGCAGTAAAAACCATGGGCATCTCAGTTTGTTGTTAGATGGCATAGGTATTTGTCGTTCCCGCGAAGGCGGGAATCCATGCTTATCAAGGCAGAGTATTATCTTAAGAATTGATTACAAGAACAAGGGGAGCATTTATCCGTTGGTTTATTGAGAAATGCTGCTTACTACCTACGCGGGCACTGCCGTATATTGTAGTATTAAATGACAGGTTCAAGTAAGGAAAGTAATTTAAAAATCGCACAATTTGCCTCAGGGAAATCTTTAGGGTTTAGAAGGTCTTTATCAATCCATTTAATACCAAGCTGTCCCTCTCGACAAGAAGCCGTACCAAAAAACTTACTAACGTGAAAAACAATCAAATGTACTAATTTACCAGGATATTGATGCTCAATTTCTCCTAGTAAATCACATTGCATCACTTCTAATCCAATTTCTTCACGTATTTCTCTAATTAAAGCTTGTTCTGCAGATTCATCAGCCTCGAGCTTTCCGCCAGGGAACTCCCAAAGTCCTCCTTGAGGTACATGAAGAGGACGTTGGGCGATTAGAACGCGTTGCTCATGATCAGTAATAATAGCAACCGCTACTTTGATGCTCATGCTAAACTTCCATGACAAGCTTTATATTTTTTACCTGAACCACAAGGACAAGCATCATTACGTCCTATTTTTTTCTGATGACGTCTAAAAGTTTGCTCCGATTCTTCATCCATTTCTACAGCACTTTCATGAGTTAAATTCATTTTGCGAATCTGATCTGAACGTCTTTGCTCTTCAACAGCCTGAGCATCTTCTTCTGTTTGAATTTCCACGGATAAAATAAGCTTAGTCACTTCATACTTTAAAGTATCAAGCATTAAGGTGAACAAAGTAAATGCTTCTCTTTTATATTCTTGCTTAGGATCTTTCTGAGCATAACCACGTAGATGTATACCTTGACGTAGTTGATCCATAGCCGCTAAATGCTCACGCCAATGACTATCTAAAGTTTGTAAAATAACGGATTTTTCAAACTGAGACATAATTTGACGGGTTGTTTTCTGCACTTTTTCTTCGTACTGACTATTTACTGCGGCTAAGATTTTTTCCTTAATTTGCTCAGGTTGAATAGTATGATCTTTATCTATCCACTCAGCTATGTCTGCTTTAGTTTTAAATTCATCAGCGAGCACTTCAGATAATATTTTAGGCTCCCATTGATCTTCAAGACTTTGAGGTGGAATATGAGTATCAGCTACTCCAGAAATAACCTCTTCTCTCATCATAGCGACTACTTCCTCCGTATCTTCCATTTCCATAATAGAAGCACGTTGCGTATAAATCACTTGTCTTTGAGCATTAGCAACGTTGTCATAATCTAACAGCTGCTTTCTTACTTCAAAATGATGACCTTCTAATTTGCGTTGTGCATTTTCAATCGCTTTAGTTACTAAGGTATGCTCAATAGGTTCACCTGGTTTCATACCTAAACGACGCATCATTGAGGCAACTCGTTCAGAGGCAAAGATACGCATTAGGTTATCTTCTAAGGATAAATAGAATCGGCTACTACCTACATCCCCTTGGCGACCAGATCGGCCTCTTAACTGATTATCAATACGTCGAGACTCATGACGCTCAGAACCAATAATACGCAAACCACCAGCAGCAAGGACTTCATCATGTCGCTGTTGCCATTCAGTTTTTAAGGCATTTTTCTGTTCTACGCTTGAATCTTCGGGCAATTGAGCCAAATCGGAGGCTAAACTTCCGCCTAAAACGATATCGGTTCCACGACCTGCCATATTAGTAGCAATCGTTACCGCTCCTGGACGCCCGGCTTCTGCTACAATTTGCGCTTCCTTCTCATGAAATTTGGCATTTAATACTTGATGTTTTATCTGGGCTTTTTGCAATAATTGGCTTAAAAGCTCAGAGGCTTCAATAGACGCTGTACCCACTAACACAGGCTGTTTGCGGTTAGAGCAATCACGGACGTCTTCAATAATAGCCTGGTATTTATCGGTTTGAGTTAAGTAAACCAAATCAGGATCATCTTTTCTCATCATCTGTTTATTAGTTGGCATTACTACTACATCTAGATTATAAATTTGCTGGAATTCATAGGCTTCAGTATCCGCAGTTCCTGTCATTCCAGAAAGTTTATTATACATACGGAAGAAGTTTTGGAAGGTAATAGAAGCTAAGGTCTGATTTTCATTTTGAATAGATGCACCTTCTTTCGCTTCAACGGCTTGATGTAAACCATCTGACCAACGGCGCCCCGGCATAGTACGGCCTGTATGCTCGTCTACAATGATTACTTGTTTGTCTTTAACGATATAATCTACGTCACGATGGAACATAGAATGAGCTTTTAAAGCGGCATTCACATGATGCATCAGCATAATATTACTTGCGTGATATAAGCTTTCACCTGGATCGAGCAATTTAGCTTCGGTTAATAATTCTTCAATATGAATATGACCAGCGTCAGTTAAATGAGCTTGTTTTTGCTTCTCATCAATAGTGAAGTCACCATCATCACCCTCTTCTTCTTGCTTTTTAAGATGCGGAATTAGGGTATTAATTTTTTTGTATAACTCAGAGCTGTCTTCAGCTGCGCCTGAAATAATAAGAGGTGTTCGCGCTTCATCAATTAAAATAGAATCCACTTCGTCGACAATAGCAAAATTCAATTCTCTTTGTACTTTATCAGCCAAACTAAAGGCCATATTATCGCGTAGGTAATCAAAACCATATTCATTATTTGTTCCATACACAACATCGGTTTGATAGGCTGCTTGCTTTTCACTATGAGGCATATCAGGATGAATAACACCTACGGTAAGACCTAAAAACTCAAATACAGGCTTCATCCATTGGCTATCACGTTTTGCTAAATAGTCGTTTACTGTTACTACATGAACTCCACGGCCACTAATAGCATTTAAGTACGCAGGCAAGGTAGCTACTAAAGTTTTACCTTCCCCTGTGCGCATTTCCGCTATATTACCTTCATGTAATACCATTCCACCAATTAACTGCACATCGAAATGACGAAGACCTAAAGTACGTGTTGATGCTTCTCTTACAGTCGCAAAGGCTTCGGCTAGTAATTCATCAAGACGTTCACCTTCAGCAAAACGCGCTTTAAACTGTTCTGTTTTTGCTGCTAACTCAGCATCAGTTAAAGCCTTCATTTCTGGTTCAAAAGCATTAATAGCCAGTACTGCTTTTTCCATACGCCGTAATGTACGCTCATTTCGGCTTCCAAACATTTTCTTAATTAACGTATTCAGCATGGCCTAGATAATCCTCTGGATGTCCTAAAATAACAAATGCATTAATGTACTAGAAATCACTGCAAAATGCCATGAATACCTACAGATTTGTGCATGAATAAAACAAGAATTAGGCTAGTATGTTTATTAAATGACTCTGTTGCCTCATCAGAGCTCACGAGTAAAAATAATAACTGATTAATTGGCCTTAAAAATAAAGTATACTGCGCCTAAAATACAAAATCCAGCCCATAAATAATTAAGCGTAATTTTCTGATGCATATAGAGCATCGCAAAAGGAACAAAAACAGATAAGCTAATTACCTCTTGGATAATTTTTAGCTGCGATAAAGAAAAATGCGCTTGCGTAAAACCTATTCTATTCGCTGGTATTTGTAATGAGTACTCAAAAAAAGCAATCATCCAACTCACAATGATAACAAAGAGAAGTGACTTATTAGAAAAAGCCCTCAAATGACCGTACCAAGCAAAAGTCATAAAAGCATTAGAACAAATTAATAATACGATGGTTACTAAAGAACTGTTCATCCCTATACACTCACGTTAATGTGTTCCATTTCGTTAAGATAACTTATTAGCTCATCTAACAACAAAAATTCCTTATTTTGCAAGAGAAGCATTAATTTTTTTTTCCATTGACTGGCACCAGGCATACCGTGCGTCAGACTAAATATAGGTTTAACTAAAATGCTTAAAGCAACACCTTTACTGTACTCATTAAGCATATAATCTTTGTATTTAATTAATAGTTCGCTGCGAGTTAAAAGAGGAATGTGAGGATATAAAGCATGATGAATAGCCGCGATTTGATAGGAGTTATCACAAGCTAGACGACCTAGCATTACCCCATCGACATAATTTAGATGCTCTTTGATTTCGCGAAGGTTAAGAATATTTCCATTAATAACAATAGGGATATGAGGGAGCTCTTCTTTTAGTTTATATACATAATCGTAGTGTACCGGTGGAATTGTTCTATTTTGTTTTGGATTTAAACCATGCAACCAGGCTTTACGTGCATGAACTATTAATTTATCGGTTCCAGCATCAACTAAACGTAAAGCAAAACTTCTAAAAAAATCGTAACTGTCTTGATGATCTACACCAATTCTAGTTTTACTGGTAACAGGAATTGTGACTGCTTGTTTCATAGCACGAATACATTCAACAACTTGATCGGGCTCTTTCATTAAACAAGCACCAAAATGGCCCGCTTGGACTCGATCACTAGGACAACCTAAATTAAGATTAACCTCATCGTATCCCGTTTCTTCAGCTTTTCGTGCGCTTTCAGCTAAAGCTTTTTTATCTGAACCGCCTAATTGAAGAGCTAAAGGATGTTCTATTGAATTGTAGCTTAATGCCCGCTTGGGATTATTGGTTATTGCCCCTGTCGTTTGCATTTCTGTATACAATAAGGCTTGCGGAGCTAAAAAGCGCATCCACACACGAAAATGACTGTAAGTCCAGTCAATCATTGGAGCAATAGATAATAGGCTAGTAGTATTCGACACGTTATCGTTAGATGCTAAAAGTTAAGATTATATCTCATCTTTTAAATTTGTTCAAAAAAAAGACCGTTTTAACTAGTAATTAAGGCCTCATGAGCCTCCATTGCCTGTACTAACAATTGTAATTTCGTACGTCCTTGAAAAAAATTAATATCCAGCTTGTAAGCAGCATGAAGATATTTTGCCCTATGGTTAGGCCATAATTTCAAATCCACATTAAAAGCAATGGCGTCTACAACTTGCCCACCCTCTTTGGGAATTAAGGTCATTTTCAAATGATTTTGTCCTACAATGCGCTGCTCAAGGATCTCAAAGATATTGTTAAACACTGGTTCAGAAAATTGCTGCCCCCAAGGACCTGCTTGGTGAATTAATTGTGCTGTATCGATGCTAAATTCATTAGGAAGTAGCGGTCCGTCAGTCAATAACTCGCCTTCACATTGAGATAGGTCAAGGTGCTTACTGACTTCAGCAAGAAAGGCCTTACGAAAATCTTCTAATACCGGGGCTCGAATGCTTAAACCTGCTGCCATAGCATGGCCACCAAATTTATTAATCAAACCGGGATGATCTTTATCGATGGATGCCAATACATCTCTAATATTTAAATTGGGAACCGAGCGTGCTGAACCTTTTAATTCGTCATTTTCAACAGAGGCAAAAGCAATAACCGGTCGATGGTATTTGTCTTTCATTCGTCCTGCTAAAATCCCTATCACACCTTGATGCCATGTTTTATCATGTAAACAAAGAGCGAGTGGTAAATGATTTTTATACTCTGAATTAATAGATAATTTATCCAAAGCAAATACAGCTTGCTCTTTCATTTCTGATTCTATTTGCTTGCGCTCTTCATTTAGCTCATCTAATTGTTTGGCATAAATACGTGCTTGCTCTTTATTTTCTGTGATAAGGCACTCTATTCCTAAAGCCATATCATCAAGCCTGCCCGCAGCATTTAATCGAGGTGCAATTGCAAAACCCAAATCAGATTCTCTTAATTTTGAACATTCTCGACTAGAAATTTCGATTAAGGCTTTAATACCCTCGCGACAAAGCCCTTGGCGAATTCGCAACATTCCTTGGTTAACCATAATTCTATTGTTTTGATCTAAGCCCACGACATCAGCAACAGTCCCTAAGGCTACTAAATCAAGAAAACTGGCCATATTAGGCTCAGCAATATTCATTTGAGAAAACCATTGCGTATTAACAAGTTGTCTACGCAAGGCCAGCATGACATAAAAAATAACGCCCACACCAGCAATAGATTTACTGGGGAAAGTACAACCCAGTTGATTAGGATTTACAATAGCGCAGGCATTGGGTAGTAGTTCTGCGGGTAGATGGTGATCCGTAATTAAAACATCGATATTTAATTTATTCGCTGTTTCTACACCATCAAAACTAGCAATACCATTATCTACGGTAATGATTAAATGAGGCTGCCATTTGCTAGCGACTTCTACAATAGCGGGTGTTAAACCATAGCCGAACTCAAAACGATTAGGTACTAAATATTCTACACATGAAGCCCCCATCGCACGTAAAGCAGTAACAGCTACAGCAGTTGAAGTTGCTCCATCAGCATCAAAATCACCAATAATTAGGATACGTTGTTGTTCGCGAAATGCGCGTTCTAAACGTGCGCAAGCCTCATCTATTCCTTTGAGGTTATGAAAAGGAATTAAAGTTTGTAATTGTTTATCAAGTTGTGATTCGTCAGTTATTCCTCGTGTTGCATAAATGCGTTGTAATACTGAAGGAATATGAGCTTTGTTTAAATCATGATTTGGTACGAGGCGTTGTTTAATGCGCATGAACTAAGTTTCTCCACAATCGAGTAAACCAAGAAATAGGAGAATACTCATAGGCCAGATTATTCCAATGCCAGCGAACGGTCATTTTTTCTAATTGTTCTTGATGCGTTTTACTCAGGACTGATATATCGCCCAACAATAACAGATCGAAGTCATTTAAGGAACGAGTAGATTCATATAAACTAACCGCTGTGGAACATAATTGTGCTATGGGTAGAAAATGTTGATCCGTAGCAATCCTAATGTTTTTTTTATCCTTTAATATCCCTCCACCCCACAACCAAACTCCATTGACCAAGGACTGATTATGATGAGAAGAAAAAAACATCTGACTCTCAGTAAGAAATTTTTGCCAATGCATGGTTTCATCCATTTGCGCAAGTTCAACGAAAAGCGGCTTATTTAGCATATGATATAAGGGTTTAGCTTTTAAAAGGGATTTATGATTAGAAGATAACAACCAAGTGTAGCTATCGTGATAATAAAGAGCCATCCCAGTAGACATTAGATAATCAGAAAAACTATGGAAAAGCGTTTTAAATTCAAGCTCATCAAGTCCAAGATCTTTTCCAAAAGCACTAAGGATTACATTATTATGAGACGCCTCCCACTGTACGGGATTTAAAATTAGCCAATCTCCCTCTAATCGATGATGTTGAGCTAATACATCAGCTAATGGGGGATTGCTTGTATCATAATTAAGACAGGCTAAAAAATTAAGTAATGCACTCCCCTGGGAAAGAGATGACTTCGTCTCCTTCGGTATAGTAGTGCATTCTGCATTAATAATAACATCCATGAATTATACGGCCTTTAGTAGTCCATCCTTTTTGAATAAAAGCTTTAAATTTCTTAAAGCTTGTCGAGTACGGTCTTTGTTTTCGATTAAGCCAAAACGAACATAGGCATCACCTTGTTGTCCAAAACCAATACCTGGTGAAACTGCTACTTGGGCTTCTTTTAATAAATACTTACTGAACTCCAAAGAACCCATAGAGCGATAATGCTCAGGGATAGGCGCCCAAACAAACATCGTTGCTTTAGGTCGTTCAACATGCCAGCCTAATTCATTTAAACCATCACAAAGTAAATTACGGCGTTTTTCGTACATGTCACGAATCTCTTTGACGCAATCATCTGGTCCTTCTAGAGCAGTAATAGCTGCTACTTGAATAGGCGTAAAAGTGCCATAATCTAAATATGATTTAATGCGAGTCAAAGCGGCTACTAACTCTTCATTTCCACAAGCAAAACCTACACGCCAACCCGGCATATTATAAGATTTCGACATTGAGTACGTTTCAATAGCAATATCAATGGCACCAGGAACTTGTAAAATTGAGGGTGCTTTATAACCATCAAATACAATATCAGCATAGGCTAAATCATGAATAATCCAAATTTTATGTTTTTTAGCTAAAGCAACAACTTGTTCAAAAAATTCATAATCGACGCAATGAGTACTTGGATTAGCGGGAAAATTAATAACTAATGCCTTTGGTTTAGGCCAAGTTTGATTAATTGCCTCTTCAACAGCTGCTAAAAATTGCACTTCATCAATTAAGGGAATTTGCTTTACATTAGCGCCGGCAATAATGAAGCCATAAGTATGAATAGGATACGCAGGATCAGGTACTAAGACCGTATCGCCTGGACCGCTAATGGCTAATGCTAAATGTGCTAATCCTTCCTTTGAACCAATGGTAGTTAATACTTGAGTTTCACTATTTAGATGCACATCATAATGTCTTTGATACCATGCAGCCATAGCTCGTCGCAATCTAGGAATTCCTTTAGACATAGAGTAACGATGGGTATCGGGTCTTTGCGCTACTTCTATTAATTTATCCACTATATGCTTAGGAGTCGGTTGATCTGGATTTCCCATGCCAAAATCAATAATATCCTCTCCACGCGCTCGTGCTTCGCTTTTTAATTGATTTAATGTATTAAAAACATAAGGCGGTAAACGTTTGATACGCGGAAATTGACTCATAATCTTAACCTCTGTGATATACTCATAAAACCTCAATGCTTGAGGCTCTAAACCCGTTTTCATTCTACCGGAAAATACGATTATTTCCACGAAAATAGTCAATATTCATTATTTCAAGTAGAGTAAATATACAATCAATGAGTGCTTTAAAACCATGCATATTAGCCTAGAAACTCCCGAAAAACATGCAATACAATCGTACAGTGATAAGCAGATTCAAATTGCCTCTATTGTTTACGACCATAGTTTAATTGTTTCTAAACAAGAAATTGTTACGGAATTGGCAATCAAAAACATCCAAGATATAAATGAATATTATCTGGAACTGCTTTTAAAACAACAACCCGAGCTTATTATTATTGGTCACAATAATACGGATATCTTAACACCAATAGAAGTTATAGCTAAATTAGCGCAAGAAGGCATAGGAATAGAATTTATGTCTATAGGGGCAGCTTGTCGCACCTATAATGTGTTACTAAGTGAATTAAGAGCGGTAGTTATGGGTATTATTTTAATGTAGGTTTCATCTAAGTACCAACGTCTAGAATAACGTTTCTTATTCCATTAATTTGATCGGGTTAGTTTAAATTATAAACTAATGCCCGTTTTTGCAACGGAGCCCGAATTTCAATCTGTCGCATAATTGCACGATGACATGGATGAGAATTGATTTATAAAAAAAATCCTATTTACACATCTATCCTGACTATCCTCCGATAGAGTGTATTCTAATGGGTCGACAGAAGGATTTTGGGTGTATAAAATCGATGAGATTGATTTTATACTGATACCCACTGAAGTATCAATTAGGCTGTCTTTGCTTTGTATGGTGTTTACAGCTCCAATTATTTTTAAAACCAATGCGGTTGATGATATAGATACCGTTTCTATTTGAGTATTTTCTGTTGCAGTTGGTTCTAGAGGATTTGTTTTAGGGAATTGATTGATTGTATCTATGAAATCAATGATATTAAAATCGGTAAATTGAAGCGCCTTATTAATCCAGTCCGAGGGTTCAATCCATGAAAACTGCCTACGCAACCATTAAAGGATTTGAAATCATGGGTATGTTCAAAAAAGGACAGTTCAATATTTGGATGTATGGAGTATGTACTGAAGCGTCCTTTATCAATGAACAACTTGGGCTTTACAGTTGAGCTCTGCCCAAAAATTAAGATTTTGCAAAGTGAATTTTTTTGCAACGGAGCCCTTTAAACTACCACATGGAAGGCCCAACGGAGGGTTCTTCTTTGGAATCGTTCTCGATCCCATCTCCCGCCACCGACACAGGATGCCCGGCTCTGTTAGCAGAGGAATTAACTTGAACACCATATCTCGTAAGTAAGGTTTGCATTTGAGCCTTCTCTGCTGCTATTTTAACAGTGTCCACTGCTCTTACATGCTCTGGATTAGGCTTTAGATGTGGATTTTCATTAAGAATCTGCTCTAATACGTTTGCCCTTCCAGATAAAATCGCATGACGTATAGAATTATAAGTAGGTGTCGCCTTATCCGTAAAATACTTTAAGTCATTTCCTTCAAACTCACCAGACCATATAGCCATATTTAATACTTCAGAATCTACTGTAATGTCCAGTTTTTTCAATTCTGTGAGTACATCTTTAGCCCCTAATAAGGCTGTCAGAATCAATAGTTCTTTAAGTACTTCATAATCCTCATCTTTTTTGGTATCTAAGGCAGTTATTTTCTCTTTAAAAAGCTCTTTATTATCTGTTAATAATGTTTCTAATAAATCCTTATGGCTGTCATTTGAAGCAAATAAAAGCGTATGAGTTGGTAATAAAGAGCTTTTTAATGCGTTCTTTAAACGCTTCCTTCTTACTTCAACCACAGAAGGAGCCTCTGCACTTGCCTCAGAAGATGTTTCTCTGGCAGTTGGAGCTCTTGTGGTTGATACCTTGAAAAAACTAGCTTCATTACGTGGGCTCATCTCATTATCCTTATCATTAGCACGTTCTATATCACTATAACGTACTATTTTTCATTATGCATCAATTAAAAACACTTTTGCTTGTTTTTCACCAAGCTTATAATACCATTCCAAGATCATTATCTTCTGCCTCATCCACCTCAAGGATAGATCCTAATGAAGAAGAAGGTGAAGTGCTTCTTGTTGTTGGTTCAGAAGTAAAAAATCCTACTTCAAGCGCCGTTGGTTTTGAAAAATCTCTCATAGTAACTGTAAGCTCTCTATAACATTCATCAACCAATTTATGTGCCTCTGCAGGAGTACTATCAAGAAGTTTTTCCAATGAAGGATATTTTCTTAGAATTTTGACACGTATATTATCCATGTCTTCTAAGAGCTTGGACACATTAATACCATTATAGCAAGTAATATGTGCCTCCCCTTTGCTGCATGCAAATAATTTTTTATGTCTTGCTTGCAAGCCCAATAACTCTTCTTTAATAGCAGCCACAAAAGCTGGTACCTCATCAACACCAGGCATTCTAGAAGCTTCAATTTCTTCAACAACTTCTAATAGTATATTGGCAAAAGAACTTACTCGATGAATATTGCCACTATACTGGGTAAAGATCTTATAATTTGCACAGGCTTCTGCTTCTTTTGTCACGCGACCACTAACCCAGGTATCTTGCTTATCTACAATAACATCTAAAAGAGCCCGAGAATGTGCATGAAATTTCTCTAAATCATGTGCCACTGTATTTGTAGCAGTCTGCCTATCTTTTAAGAACTGCTCAAAGTTTCTAACTTCTCTTATACCAGTCTGAGCTCCAGATCCGGTGGTGTATAATGGGTTTTTACGTGAATCCCCCATAAAGAATATTGCCCCAACATCTTCCTCATCCTGTAAATCACCACAAGGAATGAGAGTTCTATTCAAATCTCCTAGCTCAAGCTCAAAAACAGAGGTTTTTAAAAGTGCCTTTTTCTTACCGTAAGCTGTTCTGAGATCACATTCAATTTCTGTTATTCCTGCAAGATAATCTGCGGGTAACTGATCCCGCATTAATAATTTGGCATATTCTTGAGCTTTTTCTTTAGGAAGATCGTCAGGTAGTTCAACCCCTATATAAATCACATCCCTAGTTGCAAACACTTGAGAATAAGGTCGAGTGTGACCTTTCCAACCATAAGATCTTAATTGCTCCATAGGACAAGGATTGATGACTCGCTCCGGTACAGTAGCTGTAGCAGCCATCACAACTGGCTCGGGAACTCCGGTCTCTGGTGAGGCTCGTACTTTTAATGTAGAACAGGCTCGAGGCTCTGTCCCCTCAGGAATTTTAAAGGTAGCAACAACATGACGTTTATGCTGCAATGGCTTCTGTGTTGAATCAAAAAATAATTCATCTTCGCCGAGTGCGCTTGCAATGCTTCGTTTTGCGCCATCAGCTGCAACTAAATATTTAAATTTTAGGGTAATTTCTTCAGCAGCTACAGCTTTTTCGCCATTCATGCCTTCAGCTAGGACAGTGATGGTTTTTTTTGCCTTATCAATCTTAATCACATCCGCACTATTTTCTCGTGCTGCAATTTTTTTGGTATCAATTATATCGTAATCAGTCCCTTCTTCGTATTGATCCTGTAAGGCTGCAAACGCTAAACGCTCTAAATCACCAGTAGTTATAAAATAGCCATAAGCTTTTTGTGGATCAAGGGGGTCATAATCTCCATCTTTAGTAATGGCGAGTTCATCCTCATATTGAGTCATTAATTCTTCTCCTACTAAACTTTTAATAAAGTCATAAACATCTTGTTGAATCCATAATACTTGCTCACGAACGCCTAATTCATCTTTTCTATCAGCAAGTAATGCAACGGCTTCGTCAGGTGAATGTTTTAAAGCAGCTAAGGTTGAAAGTAGTCCTACTGGTCCAGAACCAACAATTACAGAACTATATTCTTGTGGTTTTACTAGAGGTTTTTCTATTACATCCTCTACTTCTGTTGGTTTACCAGTTAAGGGAGCTTGAGTTTCAATTTTAGTGTACATATTTATTCTCTCTATACTCACATGACTATTGATTATACAGAGCGAATATTAAGTTTACATTAAAGTGTGGGTATAGTTGAAAATCGTTATCATATAGATTAAATTTGAGACAGATAATTTGTTTATTTTAACCATTGAACTCCTCGCCTAAGCTAGGAGTTCAATTTCTAGAAGCCCATGTTAGCAACCCCTGCTCCAGCAGTAGCCGCATCGTTCATACGACTCAAGCGTTCTTGAATTTCAGGATAAGATTTTGATACGGAGTTTATAAATTTCCCTGCAGGTAAAACACCAGTTGCAGCGATGCGATCAAAAATTTCTGAGTTTCCTTGGGCTGCGGCTTGCGTTAAATGCTCTGAACCAAAATGAAGATGAGAGTGATTATCCATTAAACAATCAACCGTTGATAGTTTATCGGACTTGATAGCAAAGCGAATTGATCCATAACCAGGTCTAAATTCTGTGCTCAAATCAAGTAAGGTCGCCACAGAGAATCTTCCCGCTAAAAATGCCGTATTTAATACATCTTCATCTAGGATAAAGGCGTTTGATTCTTTAAGATGGTTAAATATCTTATTTGACCCCATAAAAGCTGCTAAAATTAATAGCTCTTTTAAATCATCCCTGGTCATCTCGACACTAGCTTTTTCTATAGAAGCTATATCATCATCTATTAGTGCTTTTAGAGGATCACTATTTACCCCAATACGCTCGGCAAATAATTTAGTATGCATAGGAAAAAGAGAACCCTTTAACTCATGCCTAAGATGTTTTAATTTATCATTACCAAGAGCAGGATTTTGTTCGGGCTTAAAAAAGCCCATTCTGCCAGATTTTTTAACTGTTGTTGCAGCCATGTTTGCTCCTCAAGTACACTACTCTAAGATTACATTATTAAACCATCCTTATTTAATTCATTATCATCCTCTGGCTCCTCCGTGATAGTAGGTAAAGGACTGCTAAATAAACCTATTTTACTTAGAGAAGGAGTAACTACGGTTTTAAATTGATCCAAAAATTCTTTATAGCATTCAGAAACAAGTTGTTGCGCTGGACCTGGTACCTCATCAATTATTCGCTCTAAAGAAGGATATTTAGTCAAGAATTCACCTTTAATTTTTTGAAAATCATTGATCATTCCCTCTACATCAACTCCGTTATAACTGGTAATAAAGTTTTCACCGCGGCAGCATGAACAAACCTTTTTATATTTATCTTGTAATTCGTTTAGTTTAGAATGAACAAAAGTAAGAAACTCAGGCACTTCAGTTATTATTGGAGTAGGTAATGAGCCATGTACTTCATTAACTTCCGTTATAAAAGTATTTAATTCGGAAATACTTTTTTTATGTTGACTAAAGAGCTGGAAATTTTTTTGTGCTTCTTTTTCTTTCTTAACACGCCCAGACACCCAATTATCTTGAACATCTCTAATTGTTCCTAAAATTGTTTGAGCATGAAAATGATAATTTTCTAATTCCGCTCTTAAACGCTGCTTGTCCGTTCTTTCATCTGTATCAAGTTTGGGTTTATCCATACTCTCTAAATAAGTATCAAAACCCATCACCTCTCTAACACCTGTTTGCACGCCAGTTCCAGTAGTGTATAAAGGATTTTTTTTCGCATCCCCCATATAAAAAATAACCCCAATCTCACTCTCGTCTTCATTAGCACAAACCTGTAATGTTTTATTTATTTCCCCTAGTTCAATATCAAATACAGAAACTTTCAATTGAGCCATTTTTCTACCATAAGCAGTGCTCATATCACAGGGAATTTCAGAAATTCTGTCTATATAATCTTTGGGTAATTGATCGCGCATCATCAAGAGTGCATATTCTCGAGCTTTATCCTTAGGTAAATCAGCAGGTATTTCTGCCCCAATATAAACAACGTCCCGAGTAGCATAAATCTGAGAGTGAGGTCTTGTATGGCCCTTCCAACCAAACTCAGTTTTTAATTTTCCTAAAGAACAAGGGTCTATATCGCGAGTAAAAGCTTCGTGCACTACTGGCATAGAAACAGTTTCTGGACCGCTAGCGCCCGGATAGACTTTTAATTTAGAACATACTTGTGGTGTTGTACCTTCTGGAATTCTAAAACTGGCAACTACGTGTTTGCTATGATGCATGGGTGATTGCGTATCAGCAAAAATTACGTCTTCTTCGCCCATAGCTTTAGCAACAGTCCTTCTGGCACCGTCTGCAGCAACTAAATGTTTAAAATTTAGGGAGCAGGTTTGAGGCCCGTCACCCAATTTTACATTATTAACTGCAAGCCCTTGAACGGAAATAACGCTGTTTTCTTTGTCTACTTGAATCGCATCAGTTATTTTTTGCGGAGGTGCAATTTTTTGTACCTCAATAAAGTCATAATGTTCACCTATGGTATATTCTGATAAGGCAGCATATAAAAGTTTTTCAAAATCGCCAGTTGTAAGATAATAACCATCTTCCTCATCTTCAGTAATAGCAAGTTCAGCCATGTATTGGTCCATCAGCTCCTCACCGACCAATTTTTTAACAAACTGGAATACATCTTCTTGAATCCACAAGACTTGTTGCCGAACACCTAGCTCTTCTTTCCTATCAGCAAGAATAGCCACTTTTTCTCCAAGCTTACAATGCTGTAAAGCACTTAGAGCAGCAAGCAACCCAACAGGTCCTGATCCTACTGCTACAGTATGATATGAAGGAGTTTCTTGAGCGACGACTTCTAGCCCATCCTCACTAGGTAATGGATCTGTTACTGTTATTGAAGGAATTTTTATTGCAGAAGGAGCGTCTGTTACCGGATCAACTCCTGTTTTTGGAGGTTCTTGTTTACCTTGCACGATAACTCTCCTAAATTAATTTTTATAATATTGGGCTTATTATAAAAATATAGTTTAGGATTTTTTATGCGCCAAATAAACTCAGTTAAATCACTTTTAAATCAAAAGGACTTATAATTGACGTCTTGCTTCTAAGATATTAGGGATTTGTTCCAGTTTATTTAACAAGCGTGACAAGCTGTTTAAACCATCTATCTCCACTTTTAGGTTAATATAGGCCATGTTTTGGTGTTTATCACTACTTGTTTGCAAAGCATAAACATGCGCTTTTTCATTAGATAATAGTGAAGTGATATCTTTTAATAACTCAGGACGGTCATAAGCTTTAATAAAGATATCAACTATATAATTTTCACGAGTTGAACTTCCCCAATTCACTTGTAAAAAGCGCTGTTTTTGGCGCTCACTGGCATGAATAATATTAGGGCAATCCTGTCTATGTACTGAAACACCTCGTCCGATGGTAATGTAGCCAAGCACCTGATCTCCTGGAACAGGTTGACAGCATCTCGCCATAAAAGTAAGTAAATTACCAACCCCTTCAATGCGTATATCACTTCCAGTCACCTCAGGTTTTAAATGATTACTCCGTACAAATTTTTGAATATCAACTTCCGCACTTTCAGGAAGAGCTAGTCGACTTATTATTTGGCCAATTTTAATGTCGCCACGTCCTAAATTAGCATAAAGATCATCCAATTTTTTAAAGTGCAAGGCGACAACTGCTTCCTGTAGGCGCTCTGACTTAATACCTAGGGATTTTAACTCTTTATCTAATAATTCACGTCCATCATGTACATTATTGTCATAATCTTGCATTTTAAACCAATGCAATACTTTAGCCTTTGCTCGAGCAGTTTTTAAATAATTTAGATGAGGATTAATCCAATCACGAGAAGGTTTAAGCTCCTTACCGGTTAAGACCTCTACCCTATCTCCCGTTTTTAATTGATAAGTTAGAGGAACTATATGGCCATTTACTTTAGCACCTCGACACCTATGGCCTAAATTACTATGTACATGATAGGCAAAATCCAGAGGCGTAACACCATGAGACAAATCTAATACATCACCATCTGGAGTAAAAACATAGACTCGGTCTTCAAAAAATTCAGTTGCAACCGTTTCGGATACGCCTTTATTAGTAGCCATTTCCTGATGCCAGGCTAGTACATCGCGCAGCCATTCAATTTTTCGCTCATGGCTTTCTTTTTGTGTGCCACCACCTTCTTTATATTTCCAGTGAGCAGCAACACCCATCTCAGCCAAATCATGCATATGAAAGGTTCTAATTTGAACTTCAAATACTCGGCCTTCAACACTTTCAACTGCAGTATGTAATGATTGGTAACCATTAGGCTTAGGATTGATAATATAATCATCATACTCAGCAGGAATTTGTTTCCATAAAGTATGAACAATACCTAATACATCATAACATTCATCAGTAGTAGCAACTAGTACACGTACCGCAGTCGCATCGTAAATTTCTTCCAAAGAAACATTCTTGCGAGTCATCTTTTTATAAATACTATGAATATGCTTAGAGCGACCATAAACAGCAAAATGAGAAGCTCCCAACTCTTGTATTTGATGGTTTAACTGAGCCACAATCATATTAACAAAATTATCCCGCTCAAGGCGTTTGGCTTTCAAGCCTTTAGCAATCGCTTTATAATCCTCAGGATGTAAATAGCGAAAAGCTAAATCTTCCATTTCCCATTTAATAGCCCCAATCCCTAAACGATTGGCAAGAGGTGCGTAAATTTCCATGACTTCTGTAGCTATTTGTTTACGAAGTGCTTCGGGTAAATGACCTGCTGTTCTAAGAATACAAAGTCGTTCTGCTAGTTTAATAAGAACTACACGTACATCATCTACCATAGCCAATAACATTTTACGAATGTTATCGATTTGATGTTTATTTTGCGGATATTTGTTAAAGGCTTGAAAACTGTTAATAGCACTCATTTTCTCAATGCCTTTAACCAATTTAGCAATATTAGGCCCCAATTGCTCCTCTACATCATCAATGGATAAACCAGCATAATGGACATTTTCGAAAATAATAGCGGCAGCAATGGTTTCCTGATCTACCTCTAAGTCTGCAAGTAAATCTGCCATAGATAAACCTTGCTGCAGGCAAGTTTGTCCCGTCTCAGTAGCATGGTCTTGTCCGGTTAATTGGCTTAGAGTACAGGTATTTCGGATGAGCTCAAGATTCTCTAAATAACCTTTAGAGCTTAACTGATGCAGCCATAAACCTAAATCAATACTGCCATCAGAAGATAAAGGAGTAGTATCTTTTACTCTAACCATGAAATTTATCCTTTTTCAAATACTGCGATAGACTCAACATGCGTAGTATGAGGGAACATATCCATAACCCCTGCTTTTAATAACACATAAGCTTTTTCATTAACTAATATATTCGTATCTCTAGCTAATGTTACGGGATTACAAGAAACATATACAATACGCTCAGGATTAAGCTTATCGATTTGTTTTACTAATTCCAAAGCACCAGAACGAGGAGGATCAATCAATACCTTATTAAACGATTGCTGCACAATCTTGTTAACCTCATCCACATCATCTAAATTAGCAGCATAAAAGCTTAGATTACTTAAACCATTAGCTTTAGCATTCATAGAAGCTCGCTCAACCATAGCCTGGCTTCCTTCAACACCCACCACCGAAGAACAGAACTTAGCCATGGGTAAAGAAAAATTACCTAGTCCACAGAATAAGTCTAGCACTCTATCAGAACTTTTTAGTTCCATTAATTGTAAAGCCAGTCGAACCATAGAACGATTTAATGTTCCATTGACTTGGGTAAAATCTGTGGGGTGGAATTGAAAGCTTATATTGTACTCAGGGAGTTGATAGCTTATATACTCATTTTCTGGGGATGGATAAAAACAATAAACAGATTCTGGCCCTTTTGGTTGTAGAAAAATTTTATATTTATATTGTTCCGCAAATTCTTTTATATTACGTTCATCCAGGGCTGTTAAAGGACTGAGATTACGAAAAATTAAGGCTATTTCTTCATCACCAGCTGCTACTTCAATTTGTGCAATACAATGTTTATCTTCCATACGATCTACTAAAGCTCTTAGAGCAATAATATCCGCATCAACTTTGGCATTTAAAATTGGACAATGATTAATTTCAGCAATATAACCAGGATTATTACGCTCTCTAAATCCGACCATGGCTACTTGTCTTTTTTCCACAAAACGAACACTCAAACGCGCTTTATTTCTATAGTTCCAGTGAGGGCTGATTAATGGTTCTAGCAGCTCTTGTGGTTTAGTATGACCATAGCGACTCAATAAATCTAATAAGTGCTCTTGTTTGTAACTGATTTGCTCCTCTTCCTTCATATGCTGTAAAGAACAACCACCACATAAAGTGTAATGCGCACATTTAGGGGCTACACGTAAGGGCGAGGGTTCTAATACGGAAAGAAGCTTTCCTTCGTCAAAATCTTTTCTTATTCGTGTATATTGAAATTCAACTTGTTCGTTGGGCAAAGCACCTGAAATAAAAGTAGCCTTTCCATCAATACGAGCCACTCCTTTTCCATCATGACTTAAATTCACAATATGAGCTTGATGGGGTGAGCTATCAGGTTTTTTTCCTCTAAATCTTCTCATAATACTTCTCTAAAACTTAGCTAACACTAAAAAATAATTGCCACTATTTTATAGTAAAAAAAGGCACAATGCGAAGTAATATGGCAGTATTCACTTAATTTTATTATGATTAGTAATAATATTTTAACCTAGGTACTGATGACCATGTTGAATATAGAACAATTAAGAAAAGAGACGCCTGGCTGTCTTTATGTATCGCATTTTAACAATGCGGGAGCAGCATTGCCTCCCTCAATAGTAATTAATGCAGTAAAAGAACATTTAGATCAAGAGGCAATCAAAGGCGGATATGAAGCAGCCAAATCAGCCAGCGAATCTATCAACAGCTTTTATAAGAATGCAGCTCAATTGATACAGTGCGCCCCAGAAGAAATTGCCTTTACAGACAATGCAACACGCGCCTGGGACATGGCTTTTTATAGTTTAAATCTAAAACAGGGTGATAAGATTCTTACTGCCGAAGCAGAGTACGTGAGTAACTACCTTGCTTTTTTGCATAAAGAAAAAACCACAGGAATTATTATTGAAGTGGTAAAAAATGATGAGTTTGGGCAATTAGATCTGGTCGATTTAGAAAGAAAAATTGACAAATCCGTACAGTTAATTGCCATAACACATGTACATACGAATGGCGGCTTAATTAATCCAGCAAAAGAAGTGGGGCAACTATACTGTGCGCGGTCACAAATTGAGGTTTTAGCTGCTTGACATTCCTGTACAAAGGATCATCATTCGCGCTTTTAGCCAGCAAGGGATATGTCGGTGATCAATGTAGTATTTTCAGATGAACAACTCACTCAATTAAGCAAT
>CANJQE010000032.1 GCA_947476305.1 Legionellaceae bacterium | reverse complement strand
TGATCCCCCTTCGGGCCTCAAAATCTACGCTCCCCAATGACTGACGCCTTTTCGTATGGCCTTATATTTTCCCTGCGGAAAAACATCCGGCCCTAAGGCTACCAGGGACTACTCGCCCGCGCCTTCGGCTCTCCATGGCTCGCAGCGCTTGAGTTTGTGCAAGCCTTATTGATGCGTGGTGCTAAGGTTGATACAGCGGATAGTCAAAACCTAACGGCACTCATGTACGCCACGTACGGTGGACACATTGAAATTTTTAATATGCTTATACGTTATGGCGCATCGCTTAATGTGAGAAACAGACTGGGACATAGCCTAGAGTATATGGCGGAAAAATCAAATTGTTTTGCATTAATGGGCGCCGTACCCAACCAAACAATAGCGATAGAATGCACCAAAATGAAAGCTGAATCTAATGTGATGGTGGTTGTGCAGGAAAGCGATTATATATTGTGCTATTTTCACGGTAAATGTTGGAAAATTACTTTGGCAAAATTGGAGCTTGATACCGTCTTAGATTCAGATGGTCAATTACTACCGGATGCTCATGAAAAAATTTCCACCTTTATTGTAGAACACAAGCTCGTTCAATTGAACACGGAAGGAAAAAAAGCGATCCTTAACAGAATTGAGGAAATTAAAGCAGCAACCGCGTCGCAGGTCAAAACATCTAGTGGAGTGAGTGAGATTGGCATCTTTGCAGCAAGTGTTAATACAGCCGCGCTGCAAAACACTGAGGCGGGAGAAAACATCATCGTAACGCCAACATCCTCGAATATGCCATTCTAAATCGAACTCTATTAGCTTAGCAACATTGCCATTAAGTTAAGCTCGGGGCAGACTAAACCGTCTTCTCCGCGCAGGTGGAGATCCATCTCTAATCATGCTCTGCAGCAAGCCGAAGAATGGATTCATCTTCCCGACTTCTCGAGAATGACAAATTTTTAGTCCCCGATATAAACTGTTCACTTAGATGAGGAAACTATTCTATTTCCGAATAGAATAGTTTCTTTCATAAAGACTGTATGAAAGACCTTATCAACACCAATAGCTAAATAAGCATTTTTCGTTTCAAAAAACTGAGCATAAAGCTTTTCTTTTCTATCCCAGTGATTCCAGATGATGCTAACCGTACCGTCAGGTTCTAAGGTATATATTCCTTTATCCTCTTGAGGCTCCCCCTCTGGTTTTAGTGACATTTTCCCATAAATAATTCCTTTATCATCCATATACATAGTGAAACTATTATTAATAGTTTTTCCATTGAGATTATCTGTAGGAATAGAGACTAGTGTCTTATTAATAAAAGCCTGCTGTATCTGCTCTTTGGTCATAGAGTGTAAGGCGGTCGCTGAAGCGAGAGAATTGAATAAGACAAGCATCACAAAATAGCTTAAGCGTTGGGTTAACTTCATATTATAGCTCCAATTATAGGCTTAATTTTTATCGCCAACTGTATCATTCACCCGGAAAAAATTACAACTCCGAACTTAGAAACTAAAGGAGTTTGTCATAAGCCAAGCAAAGTTAGTTGTCTGGATTCAGGTAACAATTCTTCTTGTCTTAATTTAATCCCTATACCTAACAACCTTACTGGCATACATTTTCTTGAAAAACCTTCCTGTATTAATTGCTGTAAAATGTCTAAGTTAATCTTATTGCTCACGCGCTCAACGGTTGTTTGCTGAAAATCATTAAACTTCAATTTTACAACTAGACTATGCACCCTAGAAATCTCACCTGCACGTTGTATTCTTGCTTCAAGGCGCATCAGCAATTCTGGTAAAGCAGCGATACAAAGCGCACTAGTAGCTAAGTCTTTGGAATAGGTTTCTTCAACACTGATGGATTTTCGAATACGGTCAGGATTGACGGGACGATTATCAATTCCTCGTGCTAACTCATAAAGCCTCGGCCCGATGCTACCAAATTTATTCTGGAGATATTCAAGGGAATAGAGCTGCAAATCAGCGCAAGTTTTAATGTTGAGTGCACACAACTTTTCCTCCATCTTGGGACCTACACCAAATAATTTGCGTACGGGCAAGTTAAGAATAAAGGAACTTACCTCTTCCGGTCTAATAAGCATTTGGCCATTAGGTTTATGCCAATCACTAGCTATCTTTGCAAGGCTCTTATTAGGAGCAATGCCTGCGCTCGCGGTGAGTTGTCTTGTTTGATAAATTTTACTACGTATTTCCTGAGCAATCCAGGTCGCACTTCCCTGGCATTGCGTGGAATCGCTGACATCAAGATAAGCTTCATCTAAAGATAAGGGCTCAATGAGCTTGGTGTATTCGGCAAAAATGGCTCTGATGTATTGGCTTTCTTTTTGATACACATCCATGCGGACAGGGCAGACGACTAATTGACGGCAAAGTTTTAGCGCCTGTGCCGTTGGCATTGCAGAACGCACCCCGAATTTTCGAGCAGCATAATTACAAGTTGCTATTACACCACGACGGTTTGCATCCCCTCCTACTGCAATAGCCTTATTCGCAAGTTCAGGGAAATCACGCATTTCAATTGCAGCATAAAAGCAGTCCATGTCAATATGGATAATTTTTCTTAGCGGAATCATTATTTAATCATTTATATAGATCTTGACTCATTATCTAATTATTTAAAATGCCCCAAAAGGCTTAAACCCCGCTGCCACAATACCAGCTAAAGCACATTGCTCATCATGATCTGAAGTATCCCCAGTCACACCTATAGCACCAATTAACTCGTCTTGGTTATTCGCGATTAATAACCCGCCCGCCACCGGAACAAGGCGTCCTTGTGATGCACTCATCAATGAGCTAATAAAAAGTGGACGCTCCTCTGCCATTTTTTGGATCTTCCGGGAATGCTCTCCCAAACCTAAAGCCCCCCATGCTTTTCCTATCGCAATATCTTCTCGTAACAAACTCGCACCATCTTGTTTTTGGAAGGCTTTTAATCTCCCACCACTATCAAGAACAGCAACGGTTAATGGTTTAAACTGCTGTTTTTGGGCCTCTAATAAGGCTCCCTCAATTAGTTGATTTGCTTGTGCTAAAGTTAGCATGAACACTCCTTGTCTTATTCTTTTAATATCAGTTCGATAAACAGCCCAGAATTTACTCTGAGTTGTTCGGCCTGAGGAAGATGCGATGCTTCCGTCTCGCAGGCTTTACCTGTACCTTATGCTTCGAGACGGGATAAAACGCCTCCTCATTGCCATTAAGTCACGCTCAGGGCAGACTAAGCTGTCTTCTCCGCGCAGGCGGAGATCCATCTCTAATCATGCTCTACAGCCGTCCGCAGAATGGATTCCCGACTTCTCGGGAATAACAAATCTTCTTAACTTAACGACAGTGAAATGCCTCCTCAGCACGAACGAATCGAGGTAAGGGAAAATTTTCTTATTACAAATCCTTGGTACTTTTAAGCTTCTAGTATAGTAGTGTACTTAAGCACTAAACTCTATGGAATGTTTTGCCTTAACAGCTTATGATATAGCTACTTTGAATATTATTAATAAGACAATGAATTACCTCATTTTACCATCACTTTTGTCTGCCGATGTGACTCGTCTTGGGGATGAGGTTGATGCCGTACTTAAAGCCGGCGCTGATTTTATTCATTTTGATGTAATGGATAATCATTACGTACCGAATTTAACTTTTGGCCCTTTATTCTGTGAAGCCCTAGTTAAACGTACACCTAAGATTCTCATTGATGTGCACTTAATGGCCCAGCCAGTAGATGCGCTCATCGAAGCTTTTGCTAAAGCCGGTGCGAAAAGAATCTCTATTCATCCTGATGCAACCATTCACTTAGATAGAAGTTTGCAATTAATTAATGACTTAGGTTGTGAAGCTGGGCTCGTCTTTAACCCCGCAAGTTCTATTGAACTGTTACCTTGGTGTATTCAGCATTTGAGTTTTGTTTTAGCGATGACGGTTAACCCAGGCTTTGGTGGCCAGAAATTAATTCCTTCCGTGCTTGATAAAATAAGACAAATTCATAGCCTCTACCCTCATTTAAATATTTGTGTTGATGGTGGGGTGAGTATAGAAAATATTGCATCATTAGCCCAAGCTGGGGCCAGCCAATTTGTTGCCGGCTCTGCTGTATTCAATAGTTCAGATTATCAAGCAACCATAAATAAAATGCGGGCTCAATTAGCAAGCATCAAAAGCTAATTCTATAAGCCTATTTAAGAGGTACTATGAATAAATTTCTCCTGTTACTTTGTGGATTATGTTGGTCCATAAGTGGATTTTCTTTATCAGGTCAAGCCTATATGGATCGTTTTAATACCTTTACCGGCTGGTATCAACAGCTTCCCTTCGTACCCACGCCTGCTTTTTTAGAGTTTGTTAACGGTCATACCCCTCTTGCCAATAAATTAAGAGATAAATGGCTGTATGAGTTAGCGCGTACCAAAAGCTGGAATCAATATATCGCCTATTATCAACCTACCACCGATATGAATCTGGTCTGTTATAATCAGATAGCTCATTATAATTTAGGTCAAGTAGAGCAAGTGCTTAAAGATTCCGCGCCTATTTGGTTAATAGGGGAATCTCGCCCTCAAGCATGTAATACGCTATTCGATTTATTATTAAAGGACGATAAGTTCGATCAAAATCTTATTACGCAACGCATTACACTTGCCTTAGATAAACGAAATATCAGTTTAGCGCGTTATCTTTTAAAACATTACAAAGTACCTCATCAAAAAGAAGCCGATCTTTTATCGACTATTCATCAACGCCCTACCCTGATTACAACTCTTGAACCCAATGAATTTAGCAGTAATATTTATCTTTATGGTTTAAAGCGTTTAGTATCCATAAACATGGATCAAGCCATAAAATTTTGGAACCTTCCTAAAGCAAAATTAATTATGACTGAGGCTCATCAACAAGCCTTTCTTGCCCATGTGGCACTATACAAAGCAATGCGCAATAGTGATGATACACTTGCTTGGTTTAATAAAATTAAACCACAATATTATAATGACGTCCTAGTGGATTGGCAGATCCGTTTTGCTTTAAAACAGCGTCATTGGAATCGCGTGGCTGAATTAATTAGTACTTCTAAAAACAAAGATCTACCCTGTTGGCAATATTGGATGGCACGAGCTTTAGAAGAGCAAGGCAAAAAAGAAGAGGCTCAAGCCCTTTATGAACCTCTGGCGAAAAGCAGGCAGTATTATGGTTTCTTGGCGAGCTTGCGTTTAAATAAAAAACCTAGTTTTGAAAATGAAAAAGTTACTACTGATCTAAGTGCCTTAAAACCTTATCAACCAATTATTGATCAAATTCATACCCTACATTTAGCAAAACAAGATGCCCAAGCATCGCGCTTATTAAATGAGTTTATCAGTGAATTACCCAAAGAAGATGCGAGTGCCCTGGTTTATTGGGTTGATTCAAGCTTGCAATGGCATGGGAAATCAGTTTATTTAAGCAATAATGAACAACTACAACTAAATAACCAGCTGATGTTACGCTTCCCTCTTGCCTATCAAAACACGGTAAAAATGTATGCCAAACAATATTCGGTGCCGCCAGAATTTGTCTATGCCATTATTCGTCAAGAAAGTGGTTTTAGAGAGGATGTGGTCTCTGTTGCAGGTGCTCGGGGGCTCATGCAAGTAATGCCGCGAACAGCTAGCGTAGTTTCTAAAATGAGTAAGATTCCATATGCAAATCAAGATCAGCTCTTTCTCTCGCAGAAAAATATTAATATCGGGATTGCCTATTTACAACAATTAACAAAACGCTTTAGCAATCACCCAGTATTAGTCGCTGCTGCTTATAATGCAGGCCCGAGTCAGGTCGTGTATTGGTTAAAGAATCATCCCCCTAAAGAGATAGATTTATGGATAGAAACACTGCCTTGGCAAGAGACGCGAAATTATCTTAAAAATGTAATGGCCTTTGCAGTAGTTTATCAATACCGTTTAAATCAAAAACCTAATCTAACGCCATTTTTAACCCATTTATAAGAAGCATCCACTACTCAGAAAGTCCTCTCTCCTCTGGGGAGAGAGTTAGAGAGAGGGGATTTCCTTTAAACCGTTCGGAGGCTATGCTTTTAATCTTGGTGAAAAGCACCACCCATCAACGCTTAATTTCTTTAGAATAACCACAAGCAGTTAAAGCCTGTTTAATAAAATCTGTTTTACTTTCTGTATACGCCTCTCTATCCAAGGGATACAGTTGCGCCAAGCTTTTTTTCAAGTCTTCATAAGCCCTACGAATTGTATCATCAGCTCTTAAAATATCTCTAAATAAAAGACGCTGCGCCATAGTCTCATCCCCTGCTGCTACCAGATGCACATGATGTGTCCTTTTATCACCAAAAGGAGGCATTCCTTTGAAGAAACGTAAATGTTCCTTATCCGGATTTTCATCCCAAAACACATAAGCTAAAGAAGCCAAGGGCTTAATCCAATCTTGAGCCCTTGCAATAGAGGGAATAACAATGAAGAGATCAAGTACTGCCTTACTGGATAATTCAGTTACTGCAGTACTTCCTATATGTTCAATAGCTAGATAAGATAAATGTTTAGTTAATTCTTTAATTGCTTTTATTTCTGCTTCTGCCAATAAAAGCCAAGCTGGGTTGTAAGGCTGGATCGACACCTCATCTATGGCTTTAAGTTGTTGTTCTTGAGCATTGCCCGTTTGATAATCGATCCTCTGCACAAAAGAGCTTTTCCCATGCACATAGTTATCAATATCATAAGGAAAGACTTCGGCTAAACAACATTTTATAATGGAATAAGCTTGAGCATCATCAGGATGTTCCTGCATGAATTGTTTAAAGGCAAGATGCCGTTCTATTTGGGCAGAGCCTTCCGCAAAAAGATGGACATTATGCGTTCTTTTTTCTTTGGATTTCCAATAAAAACGACGCCCGGGAATACCATATTCCCCCATACACTGATAACCTAAAGCGATAAATGCTGGATTTAATGCATCAACTAAATTCAAATCCTTAACTACTGGAAGAACATCTACAATAGGTTTGGCATAAATATTAGGAATCGCCGTACTACCTATATGATGGATGCTCGATAAATTATCCTGCAAAATAGTTTGAATCTCTTGTACTGCTTCTTCATATAAGCTTGGCCATTCTGGATTGGGCAGAGTCAACTCTACTTTTCTAAGCTTTTTAGAATTCACCATGATTTACTCTGTTTCGCTGGTATTACGCGAGAAGCGCAATAAAACATGATTAGAACGATTAACTGCCTCTTCGATTGCTTGATTGGATGTCATTAAACCGGCAAACATCGCTTCTAATACCTCATCAGTAATTCCACGAATTTGATTTTGTGGCCCTAAGTGATGTAAAGAGTGATTAAGCTTGCTGTCTTCTAAGTCGATGCGTGCCAAAGCTAAATTAGGATGAGTGCTCGATTGCGCAATTGATTCATATATCCCTTTCACTCCCAAAGGCAAATAGCCTGTATGCTCATGCCAACGTTTTTGTACTTCTGGTTGAGCCAAAAACGCAAAAAATTGGGCAATTCCCTTATAGTGGACTGCACTTTGTCCCCCTACTGCCCATAAGGCAGCACCGCCGGCTACATTAGCATAGCGAATTGTACTGACTTTGGTATCTAAAGGCATACTGGCTACCCCTAAACCAAAGGGAACTAAGGCAGCTAAACTATTGTAAGCTCCTGATGATTGACTCATCAAAGGACAAACACTACTGGTAAATAAAATGGTGGCATCATCTACTCTGCCTGCATAACGAAAATAATGTAATTCATGCCAACGCTTTAAACGTTCAAAATGGCTGAGTAATTGAGGTGTATTAAAAACTGCTCGGAGTGGATGTTCACTAATAATTGTTAAGCCATGAATAGCCATATAAGATTCAAAAAGTACCCAACCAGGATAGGCAGTAGTATAGGTACAGTCATAACCTGCTTTTTTTATTTTTTTAGCTAAAGCCTCCATCTCGTCCCAAGTTCTTGGAAAATTAGCACTGTTGTAACCCACCTTTGCTAAAATATCGAGATTATAATAAATAACTGGCGCAGATAAATTAAAGGGCATCGCCACTAATTGGCCATGGTCACTATAAAACTCACGTATTGATTGAATGAAATCGCCCTCAGGCAAACTCATTCCTTGTTCACGCATTAACTCACCAACAGGTTTAATTACCCCTTTAGGTGAAAGCATAATGGCCGTGCCGACTTCAAAAACTTGCACCATAGCAGGTGCTTGATGCGCGCGAAATGCAGCGGCGAAACTGGTTAAGGTCTCTAAATAATTACCTTTGTATACTGGTTTAACTAGAAACTCATTTTGACTTTGATTAAAATCCTTAGCAAGTGCGCGAACTTCATCACCTAAATGACCAGCCATTCCATGCCAAAGGACTAATTCCACTGGTTTTGCTTGCAGCGTGACTATCGTTGAGATAAAAGTCAGTAAAAAAACAAAAAATCTCATAGTAATAAATCAGGATAATCACTAAACACAGCATCAACTCCCCATTGAAATAATTTATTAGCAAGACGTTTGCGATTGACTGTGTAAGCACATACTACATAGCCTTGCTCTTTTACTTCTTTGACTCGCTCAGCACTAAGCGCTTTTCTATTGAGATGGACCGAATAACAATCTAATTGTTTTGCCTTTTGTAACCACTTTTCATCCCAGTTATGTAACAGCAAACCTAGGGGCATCTCCGGTGCAATACTACGACATAACACCAAGGCTTCCCACTCAAAACTAGACACTAAAGGTAATGGTTTATCCGCTGGCCAATAGCGATTAATGGCACTTAAGACTGCTGTAGTAGTTTGTTCTATTGCTCCAGGAAAAGGCTTAATTTCTATATTGGCTTGGGCTGAAGAAAATGATAGCCATTTTAATGCCTCTTTAAAATGAGGGACAGGTTCACCTTTATAGTGTTTAGAAAACCAAGAACCTGCATCTAGACTTTGCAGATAAGAAGCATCCACTTTACCTACTTCCCCTTTACCATTAGTAGTTCGTTTTAAACTATCATCATGAATCAGGAATGGCTCACCATCCGCGCTACACATCACATCAAATTCAATAAAACGACATCCCAATGCTAAGGCTTTATCAAAGGCCGCAATCGTATTTTCAGGTGCATAAGCAGAAGCACCACGATGACCAATTACTCTATCTACTACCAACAAATTAATTCCCCGATTTACGATTTGAGGCTGCTTCAACAAGAGCCGTTAACACTAATTCATTACTCACCGCTAAAGACACAGAGCCCTGTACCATCATGGTATTCATCGTTTTAGCTTGATAAGCGACAGGTGGTTGCGGATTATCTCCATCCACAAAAACAATATTACTGACCGAGTAATTCTGATTAGGATAGGCTTTGTTCATTCGATCTAACTCTTCATTCACTTGTTGGTATAATTGTTTCCGAACAGCGGCACGAACTGTTTGTACCTCATCCAAACTAGGTTTAAAATCAATCTCGCTAATAGTGTATTGAGCACCCGGCTTACTCGCCGCTTTAGCATTTTGATAAATATCGGTTAATACACTCTGATTCACTCTCACTTGAGCCTGTACATTAAGTTTTTCTAAACCCGAACTATCTTGTGAGCGATCAAAAGATAATAAATGCCAGTCACCTTTAGTTATCTTGTTGAGATTACTCATAATATCCGCACGTGCTTTGACTAAATCGGCATTGCTTAATGTGGCATCAATGTTCACATTTAACAAAGCAGTTTGGGTTGATACCCATTGTTTTGCTGAAGTTTGAAAAACAATTTTATCGAGCACTAATGAGGGAGGAGGTGGTGGTGGCAATGAAACTTGAGAGAAAGTAAAAGGACTTAACATCATTAAAGCTACCACTGTAGCAACTTGTTTCATCTTTTTTCCCCAAAAATTAATTACAACAAGTGTATACCAGCTGTCGTTCAGACACCAATAAAAGGAGAATAATAAATTGTAAATACCCCTCAAAAGTACTAGTATTAAAAAATATTATTCACCTAGAAAATATGCCGCAGTGCATCATAAAAACCTTTTTCCAGAGCGGTTCTCAAGATGCTTAAATAAAAAAAACAATTGAGAAAGTTATAATTGATTTAATTGCTAAATCGTTTTATAACATCTTCCAAATTATTGTATTAGGAGCTTAATAAATGATGGCCGTTGATATGATGAACAATAAATCTGTTTCTGAAGATGATTTCCTTGACTATGCCTTATCGCATGGTTTCGGTGACTTGCATTTTAAAGTAGATCCAGAAACGGGAATGAAAGCAATGATTGCTATTCATAATACTAAATTAGGCCCTGCATTAGGTGGTTGCCGTTTTATTGAATATCCTACTATTTTTGCAGCAATTAATGATGCCATGCGTCTTGCCCGTGGAATGAGTTTTAAGGCAGCGTCTGTTAATCTTCCTTTAGGCGGGGGTAAATCAGTTATTATCAAACCTAAAGGTCCTTTTGACCGAAGCGCTTATATGCATCAATTTGGGCGGTTTATTAATGAACTTAATGGACGTTATATTACTGCATTAGATAGCGGAACTGTGTTAAGTGACATGGATATTATTGCTGAACATACCCCTTATGTAGCAAGTTTATCTAAATACGATGGTAATCCATCTCCTTCTACCGCAAAAGGGGTACTAAGAGGTATTCAAGCCGCTGTTGCCTTCAAATTAAAAAAAGATAATTTAAAAGGTATTCATGTAGCGATACAAGGATTAGGTCAAGTAGGATATAACCTGGCAAAATACTTGCATGAGTTAGGAGCCACATTAACTGTTGCTGATGTTTCTAGCTCCGCTGTCCAAAAAGCAGTAACTGAATTTGGTGCAAAAACCGTGGATACTGCCGAAATTCATAAAATATCTTGTGACGTATTTGCTCCCTGTGCTTTAGGTGCAATCATTAATGAACAAACTATTCCTCAATTACAAACGACTATTATTGCAGGTGCTGCAAATAATCAATTAGCACATACTATTCAAGGTAAAAAATTACATGAAAAAGGAATTTTATTTGCCGCTGATTATGTGATTAATGCGGGTGGATTAATTTTTGCCGCAGCTAAATATTTACATACCGCTGAAGAAAAAATCAATGAGCAAATTGATGGAATTTATACCTCGCTCACTGAAATATTTAAGCAATCAGCACAAAAAAATATCCCTGCTAATGAAGTTGCAGATACTATCGCAAAAGAGAAACTTGCATAAACAGAGGGCTTAATGAAACATTTGCCAATGACATCCAAATTATATGACTATATGTTGGATAAATCTCTGCGCGAGCATCCCGTTTTAGAGGCTTTACGGAAAGAAACCTCTAAAATGGAATTGGCAACTATGCAAGTAGCACCAGAACAAGCGCAATTCATGCAATTCCTTTTGCGTTTAATGCGTGCCGAGTATGTATTAGAACTCGGTACCTTTACAGGTTATAGTGCTTTAGCCATGTCTTTGGCTTTACCGGAGCAGGGTAAACTTATAACCTGTGATATCAGCGAGCAATGGACTAAAGATACTGCTTACTATTGGCAAGAAGCACAACAAGCTCATAAAATTCAATTACGTATAGGCCCTGCATTAGAATCTTTATATGCCCTTCTTAATGAAGGTTGGCAACAAAAATTTGATTTCATTTTTATTGATGCTGACAAAACAAATTATCTCCACTATTATGAATTGGCTTTAAAATTGATTAATCCGCGGGGATTGATTGCAATTGATAATGTATTTTGGGATGGAAAAGTAGTCGATCCGCAAGAAACAAGTGCACAAACACGAGAAATAAAAAAGCTCAATGAGCTTATTAAAAATGATGAACGTGTATTTGTTAGTTTACTTCCTGTTGCTGATGGATTGTTTTTAATACAACTTAAATGAACATTGTGGCTGTCTTAAAATGGGCAGCCTAACAAAACAGTTTGAAACAGGCAATTACGGATAAAATAAGCATGCTTAGCTGTTATTTAACCTGAACGGAATGCTTGTAATTTTTGTCCTGATGCTTATAAATAAGGAGAATTTGATGCATAAAAACGATAATCCCTGTGGACTTGATGGTTTTGCTTTTTTAGAGTTTTCAGGCCCAGATAAACAACGCTTGCATCAACAATTTTCTGAAATGGGTTTTAAGATTGTAGCCACCCACAAAAATCAAGATATTAGTCTTTTTAAACAAGGGAACATTGAGTTTATAGTGAATGCGGCTCCTAATTGCCAAGCTGAAACTCACGCCAAAACTCATGGTCCTGGTGCTTGTGCCATGGGATTTAAAGTACGTGATGCCAAAGCTGCTTATGAATATGCAATAAGTCATGGAGCGACCCCTTTTGAAGATTGCCACCATGCGCATCATGAGTTACCTGCAATTCAAGCTATTGGAGGTAGTGTGATTTATTTCGTAGATGCCCACCACCGTCCTTTCGGTACCCATTTAGAAATAACAAATTCTTCTCCTGTCCCAGGAAATGGTTTAGTCGAAATAGATCATCTTACCCATAACGTCTTTCGAGGCCATATGGATAAATGGGCTAAATTCTATGAAACCATTTTTAACTTTCAAGAAATTCGTTTCTTTAATATTAAAGGAAAAATGACAGGACTCGTAAGTCGAGCCTTAGGTAGTCCCTGTGGAAAAATTAAAATTCCTTTAAATGAATCGAAAGATGATATGTCACAAATTGAAGAATTCCTTCATGATTATAAAGGAGAAGGGATTCAACATATGGCGCTAACCACAAAGAATATTTATGAAAGCATTCATAGTTTAAGAAAACAAGGCGTCAAATTCCTCGATACTCCTGATACTTATTATGAAATGATTGAAACTCGTTTGCCTTGGCATACAGAACCTTTAGATAAATTACATGCGGAGAAAATCCTAATTGATGGTGAAAAAGACCCACAACATGGTCTCTTATTACAAATTTTTACTCAAAATATATTTGGTCCAGTATTTTTTGAAATTATTCAAAGGAAGGGGAATCAAGGGTTTGGAGAGGGCAATTTTCAAGCCTTGTTTGAAGCCATTGAACGCGATCAAATGCGACGCGGTACCTTAAAAGAAACCAACTAAGTTTAATGTTCTATAGAGGAATTTATGAAACTTGCCAGTTTAAAAACTTCATCTCGTGATGGAGAACTTTGTGTAGTTAATCGGAAACTAAGCTCTGCCATACGGGTACCACAGATTGCGATAACCATGCAGCAAGCACTTGATAACTGGCAAGTAGTAGAGCCTAAACTACAAAAAATATATCAACAACTTAATGATGGCACGGTGGAAGGAAGCTTCGCTTTTGAACCTCAAAACTGTATGGCCCCTTTGCCTCGGGCTTATCAATGGGCTGATGGAAGTGCTTATGTAAATCATGTGGAACTGGTACGTAAAGCACGAGGAGCAGAATTGCCAGCAAATTTCTGGACTGATCCGCTAATGTATCAAGGCTGCTCTGACAGTTTCATTGGCCCTTGCGATCCTATTTTAGTTGGCGATGAATCCTATGGCATCGACTTTGAATCGGAAGTAGCTATTATTACCGATGACGTTCCTATGGAAATAAATTCTAAACAAGCTGAAAAGCACATTAAATTATTTGTTTTAGTAAATGATGTTTCTTTGCGTAACTTAATTCCTAATGAATTAGGAAAAGGTTTTGGCTTCTTTCAATCAAAACCAGCCAGTAGTTTTTCACCTGTGGCTATTACTCCAGACGAGCTAGATTCTAGTTGGGATGGAAAAAGAGTTCATTTAAATTTATTTAGTTATTTAAATAATCAATTGTTTGGACAACCGAACGCTGGAATTGATATGACCTTCTCTTTTCCTGAACTCGTCCAACATGCAGCAAAAACAAGAACATTATGTGCAGGAACCATTATTGGTTCAGGAACAGTTTCTAACTTAGATCGCAGTAAGGGTTCCTCTTGTATCGCTGAAAAGCGCATGTTAGAACTCATCCAAACCGGCAAACCTCAAACCGCTTTTATGAGTTTTGGTGACACAATTCGTATTGAAATGTGTGATTCGCAAGGAAATAGTCTCTTTGGCGCAATTGATCAAACGGTAAAAAAATATCTTAGAGAAGCAGAATGAAACTTTATGACTACTATCGCTCAACCGCCTGTTATCGAGTTCGTATCGCACTTAATATCAAAAACATTCATTATGAAAAAATCCCTATCCATTTAGTTAATAATGGAGGAGAGCAACATAGTAGTGACTATCATCAAATCAATCCTCAAGAGTTAGTTCCTAGTTTAGAGGCTAATGATCAAATAATTCATCAGTCACTAGCTATTATCGAATACCTAGAAGAAATATTTCCCGAAGTCCCCCTTCTGCCACACACTATTTTAGATAAAGCACAAGTACGCTCATTAGCTTTATTGGTTGCTTGTGATACACATCCCTTGAATAATTTGCGTGTGTTAAATCGTTTAAAACAACAATTTAAAGCAAATGAGTCAGAAGTTCAGGAATGGTATCATTACTGGTTACGTACCGGGTTTGATGCCTTTGAAGAGAAACTACATCACCTAAAACGGAGCAAGGCTGTCTGTTTTGGGGACACCCCTACTCTGGCTGATGTTTGTTTAATTCCGCAAGTATACAATGCCAAACGCTTTAATTTTTCAATGGATGACTATCCCTTAATTACTCAAATTAATAGCTATTGTTTGACTTTACTCCCGTTTCAAAACGCAGCCCCAGATTAAGTTTTATTCCCAAGCTTGTACATTGATGCCAATAAAACAAGCGTAGGTCGGGTCAAAACCCATAAACGTCAAGCTATAAGAAATTGTCTTTCCCGCGAAGGCGGGAATCATCCACGATTTAGTATCATGCTAATGCAGAAATGGATTCCCCGACTGCTCGGGGATGACGGGTTTTCTACCAATTTTTAATTATTTTATTAGCACGTCCCTTAATTTTTACGGCTATGAAGTCACGATCCGACTCTTGAGCTCTCCCTAATTAAAACCATGCCTGTTTCAAATCCCTAGTCACCACACCTTCTTGAGTTTTTTCCAACATACTCCAAAGAGGATTACAACGTTGTATTGTTCCTAACAAAACATTGCTGCTCACACAATGATAACGAATGGGCATTGAATCATAGTCTTTACCTAATTCCACAGCTTGGCAGTGATCACCATTGACCAATTCAATCGCCCAAGGAAAGGTTCGAGACATGTCTAAAGCTTGATGCTCCTCATTAATGAGCGGAGAAGTGACATTAATTTGTATGTTGTCTTTAGACCAAGGAGATGAGGGACACAATAAGCTTGTTTGTTTAGGGCCTGATTTTGCAAAACAAGGATCAAAGGTTTTACCATCAGCCTGACAACGCCAGGCATCTTCACGAAGAATTAACTTCGATTGCGCATCGCATTGCCCCTGGAGTTGTTGCGTTATTACTGGAGTATTATGCTCTCCTTCACCAAAAGGCCTATATAATTTTAATACAGTATCATCAGCTGCAGCTATAAAAGAATAAAAAAACAACAATATTAATAAAACTCTTTGCTTCATCTGTTCCCCCACTGATTTTATTTGGTGTATCATCGCATTTTATATAGCAATTTTGGAGTATATAATGACAGAAGTGTTTACCATAAAACAATGTTTAGATGGTGAAGTGAGTGTTGATGAGATGGTGACCGTCAGAGGTTGGGTAAAAACTCGTCGCGATTCAAAATCCGGTTTATCTTTTATCAATATACATGATGGTTCTTGTTTTTCTCCTATTCAAGTAGTGGCAACAGATAGCTTGGCGAATTATCATAATGAAGTAATAAAGCTTAACGCGGGATGTTCTGTAATTGCGACCGGTAAACTGGTTGCCTCACAAGGTAAAGGACAGCCTGTTGAAATTCAAGCAGAAAAAATAGAAGTAATAGGATGGGTTGAAAATCCTGATACTTATCCCATTCAAGCGAAACGTCATAGCCTAGAATTTTTACGAGAAGTAGCTCATTTACGTCCAAGAACTAATACCATCGGTGCAGTTACCAGGATTCGTCATTGTCTAGCACAAGCAATCCATCGCTTTTTTCATGAGCAAGGTTTTTTCTGGATCCATACGCCTATTATTACTAGTAGCGACTGTGAGGGTGCCGGTGAAATGTTTCGTCTTTCTACACTTGATCTGATGAATATTCCTAAAAATGCTCAAGGACAAGTAGATTTTACTAAAGATTTTTTTGGTCAAGAGACCTTTCTTACTGTATCAGGCCAATTGAACGTAGAAACTTATTGTATGGCCATGTCTAAAGTATATACTTTTGGCCCTACCTTCCGTGCTGAAAACTCCAATACCAGCCGGCATTTAGCTGAATTTTGGATGATTGAACCAGAAATTGCTTTTTCTGATTTAAATGATATTTGTAATTTAAGCCAACAATTATTGCGTTATTTATGTAAAACTGTTCTTGATGAACGCGCTGATGATATGCAATTTTTTAATGAATTTGTTGCGCCAGGATGTATAGAACGTATGGAATACATGGCGAAAACTGATTTTGAAATCATGACCTATACGGATGCGATTAAAACCTTAGAAACTAGCGGTCACAAATTTGAATTTCCAGTAAGTTGGGGGCTTGATTTACAATCCGAACATGAACGTTATTTAGCAGAAGAGTTGTGCAAGAAACCGGTTATTCTTACTAATTATCCCAAAGACATAAAAGGTTTCTATATGAGACTTAATGATGATGGTAAAACAGTAGCAGCCATGGATGTTTTAGCCCCTGGCATTGGAGAAATTATTGGTGGTAGTCAAAGGGAAGAACGCTTAGAAGTTCTAGATAAACGCATGGATGAATGCTCTTTAGATAAAGAACATTATTCATGGTATAGAGATTTACGCCGTTATGGCACCGTCCCTCACGCAGGCTTTGGTTTAGGATTTGAACGTTTAATTAGTTATGTTACTGGAGTTAGTAACGTACGCGACGTTATTCCTTTCCCTCGTACTCCGGGTAATGCGGATTATTAATCCATAATGGTGAGCCGTGGCCCATAGGCGCCAGGTTAAGGAATTTTTCATCCTATTCATTACAACTTAATTAAAAATCTGTCATCCCCGCGTAGGCGGGGAATCATTTCTGCATAGGACAGTGCCACACCATAAATGGATTCCCCACCAAATTATTAACCTGACGGGCTATGACGCCTTGGCCCAACTACTTCTCTACCAATGTCCCTTCATGCAATTCTAAAACCCTATCCATACGATTGGCTAGTTGCACATCATGAGTTACAATCACTAAAGCTGTATTCATTTTTTTATTCAAATCTAACATTAAATCAAATACCTTATGCGCTGTGCTTTGATCTAAATTCCCTGTGGGCTCGTCCGCTAAAACACATTGAGGTTGATGTACTAAAGCTCTGGCAATGGCTACTCTTTGTCTTTCGCCTCCAGAAAGTTGCGCAGGCTTATGTTGCACTCTTGATTTAAGCCCTACCTGATCCAAAATCTTCCCTGCCTTTTGTTGCGCATCAGCAATAGTCATACCGGATAATAATAAAGGCATGGCCACATTTTCTAGGGCAGTAAACTCGGGCAATAAATGATGAAATTGGTAAACAAAACCTAAATTCTGATTACGTAATTGGCAACGTTGTTTTTCATTTATTTTTTGCCAATTGGTATCATGAATGCTTACCGTGCCCTTACTTGGTTGGTCTAAACCACCCAATAAATGTAAGAGCGTACTTTTACCTGAACCCGAGGGGCCAATAATGGCCATCCTATCGCCCTTAGCGATTGATAAATTAATATCTTTTAATACGTTCACTTTGGCAGAACCGTCAATATAAACTTTATGTAATTGATGACTTTTTAAAATACTATCACTCATAATGCAAAGCCTCCGCAATTACTGTTTTTGAAGCGCGCCAAGCAGGGTATATAGTCGCAGCAAAACTCATTAACAAAGCTATGACACAGACTTGCCATAAATCACTCCAAAGAATTTCAGAGGGTAAATAATCGACAAAATAAATACTTGAAGAAAGCACTTTGACATGAAACATAGATTGCAGCCAATTAACTATTGCCGTAGCATTTTTTGCTAAAACCAAGCCACCTAGTAAACCAAAAAAAGTGCCCACAATCCCTACCATCATTCCTTGCACAATAAAGATGCGTAAAATAGTCGCAGGAGTAGCTCCAATTGTTCTTAAAATGGCAATTTCAGCTTGTTTATCGTTCACAACCATCACCAAAGAAGAGACCAAGTTAAAGGCCGCCACAGCAATGATTAATAATAAAATCATAAACATCATGGTTTTTTCCATCTTTACCGCTTGAAAGAAAGCACCAAATTGTTGGGTCCAATTACCTACTTGATATTCTTCACCCAACAATTGCGATAATTGAGACGTTAATTCAGGCGCTTGATACACATTGTCGATCTTCATTTTAATGCCACTAACATCGGCTCCCATCTGCATTAATTTTTGTGCGTCTTGCAGATTGGTAAACGCGAGTTTAGTATCAAAATTAAAGCCTGTTCCGGCTGAAAACACCCCAACCACCGTAAAACGTTTAAAACGAGGAATCATTCCTGCAGGAGTAACAGTGGCTTGCGGAATCATAATGGTGACCTTGTCCCCCATCATCACTCCTAGACTATCGGCAAGCCCTTTGCCCAGAATAATGCCAAAATGTTGTAAGTTACTCATGGAACCTGCTAGTAACTTTTGGCTTAAATGGGTAACAGACTCCTCTATACTAGGGTCTATTCCTGTTAACACAATCGGTAAAACCTGCCCATCATGAGTTAATAAGCCCTGCCCTCCAACATAAGGGGCAATGGCTTTAATTCCGGGAACCGTTTGAATTTTTTTTGCCAATCCTTGCCAATCACTTAATTTTTCATCAAAGCCGGTAATCGTAATTTCTGGCGCCATACCAAAAAAACGACGATGAATTTCCTGATCAAAACCATTCATGACTGATAAAACAGTAATTAAAACCATCACCCCTAAGCCAATTCCTACCATAGAAGTTAAGGAAATAAAGGAGACGAAATGGTTTTTCTTTTTAGATCTCGTATAGCGCAACCCTATAAAAAGGGCCAATGGTTTATACATAATGACTTTAATTGTAGGTAAAATTCTATTGTACAGGACTTATCAAAAACTCCAAAGTTGAGTTCCAAACATTTTTCTAATCCATATTCATTAAATTTTTGCTTATATTTAGGAAGTGTTAATATTTCCTTAACTAAACTACCCTACACTATGCATTTGGATTTTTTAAATATGCCCTATCCCAAAATATCACCAGTGTTAAATAATTGTCCGTTTTATGCACTTACTCCGGAAATAAGAGAGGAACTATTAAATTTTGCAGCTGATGATGCCCATGATAATGGACATAATGCCCAATACACCCTCTTAAAAAAACATTTTGGTACTTATTACGGCATCGATCCACTCTCATGGAAAGACTTTTCAGGTATTTTAAAAAGCTATAATGCTTTTGACATCCAAATAGTTTTAGGACCAGTTTTACGAAACTTTTCAAAAGAAATGATGCAAAATGAAGAAGAGCTAGATTGGTTAGTAGCACTGGCTGCCGGCAATAATATTTATGACGTAGAGGAATATATTAAAGCCACTACAGAAATTAATGTAAATAATGGCCGCTACGACAGTTTAAATCCAGATCATATGTTTAGATATCTTAGTGGTCCTTTAGGTTTAAGCTTAACCTACCAGAAAACAGGAGAGCCCAAACAAAGTTTTAATGCAGATAAGCCTGTGGCTGCAATTAATATTTATCATGAAGGCAACATTCATGGTGCTCAAGCTGGTGGTCATTGGGAACGAACTCAAAACCTTGATGATGCTGTTGACTACCAAAGTGCCGCAGATACACAATTAACCCCTTTATTACCCCTTTTAGGTGATAATGCCAATCTTAATTCTGTTGGTATTAATTTATTAAAACAACACGTCCAGCTAATGCATCGGCATAAAACAACAAACTATGATATGACTCATGATGCGCGAGACCTAATGTTAACCGGTGCTCAAGTACGTCAGTACATGTGGAATATGAATTATGTGCTTAAACCCTTAGCAGTTAAATTACTGGGAGAGCCCTTAACTGGTGAAACTCAGAGGTTGATTGGGGAGATGGAAATTGGGGATCAAGATAGAGACCCAAGAATACAGGCATATTTTGAGGCTCCTGCAGAGTGGAAACCTTTTGTACATGAAGACGCAAAAAAAATTATTGGTATTCTTGGAGGAGGAGTTGTTGTACCCCAATTTTTTATACCTCCAGTTCAAGAAGTAGTAGATGAAGGCATTGTGGATGCTCTTGCAAAGGACATAGAACGTAATCCAATGGAAGTACAGCCTCCAGTTGTTAAAAAAGGAAACTCTCCAAAGGTAGGAGAGCTGGTTGAGGCTTTTGAGCTGGAGGATTTATTTGTACACGATGAACCACAAATCCATTCTCCTAGTCCAGTTGCAGTAGCTCAACTAGATGAAATAGCTGCTCATAAGGATGCCCCTAAGCGCGGTAAAGATAAAAAGAAAGCAGCAGTAGATATCCATGGCGCACATGAAGTTGACCATGGAGCTAAAAAAATAGAAGGACAGATAACTGCTCCGAAAAGAAAACACCGTAAAGACAAAAAGAAAACGGTAGTGGATGAAGTTGATCATGTAGTCCTTGAGTTAAATCCTGATACAGTGCCTGTGGTTACATTACCTCAAGTTAAAGATAAAGTAGTAGTCCAAACATCCCCTATCCAGAGGGCCCCAATAATAATAGATGAGCATGAAGAAGAACTAGCTGAGCCACTAATGGATCTTGTTGACCCTATAGTAGTAGCGCATCAGCAGCCTGTGGCTAACTTACCTACAGATATAAATCCTGTACAAAATACACCGGTACTACCTCACATAAAAAATGGTGTCATCAAGAAAATTTTGTTTGATAATCAATTAAAAGAATTATGGACTCAAGTTTTAGATCTAAAAAAACGTCGAGATGAAAAAACTGTAGGTAGTGAAGACTATAATAAATTAGATGAGGCCTATGACAAAGCTAATAAGCTTCATGGAATTTTTCAAAAATCTGGCCAAAAATATTTCAATAAAGAGATAAGTTACGCTGAGTTCAAAAAAACTTCAGATGATGCGATTAAAGACGCAAAACCAGTACTCGAAGTACATAGAGGTTGGAAAGAACTTCTAGCTAATATTGCCCTGATTGTAGTGAGCTTAATCCGTTCCGCATACCATGGCAAAATGACGTTCTTCCAATTTGATACAGAGTCCATGAAGAAAGTTAATGCAGTAGAAGTAAGCGTCAACAAAGCTGCACCTGGAGCTTAATTGCTAGTTTAAAAACAATTTTTTAGGAGAGCTATTTGCTCTCCTTTTTATAAGTAAATTAAATTGCTCTTTAATGGATTTCTAGAGCTTAGTGAAGCTAGGTACAACGAAAGTGTGTTGGGTCGCATAGCCCTTTGTGGTGAGATCTTAACGCATTAACAATCAGCCCTCTCGTCCATGCAAGAAATTAGAATAAAATTCGTACTGAATCACGGGAGAGGAGTGGGGAGA
>CANJQE010000031.1 GCA_947476305.1 Legionellaceae bacterium | reverse complement strand
GAGCGTAGATTTTGAGGCCCGAAGGGGGGATCAAAATCAAGGGGGACCAGGACGGCCAGGGCCGCCGGAGGCATACTTGTCGCCTGTTTTTGTCCCTGCCGGGGACTTGGATGTCCCGGCAGGTTTCTCAAAAACAGGCGACACGCTGCATGTGACCGCAGCAGAACTAACTGCAACAACACGTTTTGTAACAGATGATAGTTATGCTACTACTAATAACTGGCATTCAGCCGTTTTAGCTCGTATAGGTTATGCTTGGAATAATTTCATGTTTTATGGGACAGGTGGCGTTGCTCTAGCTAATGTTCAATTTGCAGCTAATTTTATTTCTACAGCAGATCCCGGCGACCCAACAATTATTTATCCAGCTGCCTATGGTCTTGATAATGAGGTAATGGCTGGAGGAACTGGTGGTCTTGGGCTTGCTTATGCTTTGTCAGCAAATTTAAGTATTGCTGTTGAAGCACGTTACACTAACTACGGTAATCAGAAGTTTAATTTAGCTACCGTAGCGATTGCTCCTGTAGACGGCTTAATTAATAACTTTTATTATCAACCGGCTTACGCTAAATTATCGGTCAGTACCGGTGAGGCGATGGTTAAAATTAATTATCAATTTACTTAAAAATTGACGAATACCTGCTTATTCAAATAAGCAGGTATCAATTTGTTTAAAAACCCCCAGCAGTGCTCATTTTTTATTCTATAATCTATGTATAGACTATTCATCTATGGTTAATTTATGCCATTCGAGAAAGAAAAAGAAGCGCTAGCGCTGCTAATTAAAGAGATCCAAGCAATACAAGAAAATCTGCAAACTAAGGCCGTGCAGGAACCTCAAACTCTACCCATTAAACTTAAAGAGGAAATAAATAACTTATGTGAGGAGGTTAGTAAAGAAACTCGTAGTGAACAGGCTAGGTTTGGCGATTCAAATGCTAAAGATGTCTTACAAGCATTGAGCGCACTAAAAGAGAATATGAATAAAACCGCATTTCTTGTTGATAGTGTGAATTTAGCACTGCAAGCAAAAGCAAACAACTCTACTTTTTTGGCGAAGCTCGGAGGTGAAGCGACGCGTTTTGGTAGTAATTTCAAGGCGATGCTCAATGATGATTCCAGAACTGCGGGCAATAAGATATGGACCTGCATGAAAGCCGTTGTTTCTACCTGTATCGATGCCGCAGTTGGTGCCTGTAAAGGGATAAGACAGGGTTTTGTAGAGGGTAAAGGGATCTTTAATACTTTGGGTGGAATGGCTAAAGGTGCTGTAGCTGGTGGACTCTTAGGTGCTGCTAGCGGTGCTGCCGATGCTTTACTCAATGACAGAGAGCGGGCAACAAAACAAATTGCTGACCTTAAAAAGTCACATGGTGATGAATTATCAGTACTTTATGAAAAAGTAAAGAATGAAGAAGGTCCGGGACTGGCAGCGAATAAGGCTCGAATTGAAGTTATAAAAGAAGAAAGTAGTTATTTATCTGAACTAGATACTAAATTAAAAAATAATCCTGATCCTCAAACAGCTAAAGAAACTGTAGGGTCATTACGCATTTTAGGTTTGACTAGTGCAGGTTCTGCATTGATGCATACAGGACTTGAAATGGTTCATGATTTTGGTTCTAAGCAGAAATTTGGAGGACTGGAGGGAGGCAAAGCTTTAGCAAAATTGGGCCAGGATGTAGTAAGTGCTACTAAAAATTTTAATGCGGTCTTGGATGACTCCTCTTCCTCAATGCCTTCTAAACTATTTAGTATAACTAAAGCCTTTGCTATGGCTGCATGGGAGGGAATGAAAGGATGTGGCTTTGGAGCTGCTGAAGGATTTCAAGAAGGAAAAGGCTTTTCAAAGATAGGTACTGCATTTAAAGGAGCTTTATTTGGTGGTTTTTCTGGTCTAGCGCGTGGATTTGATGACTCCCTTAAAAAAGATCTTGCGGCAAAACAGGGAAGCGAGGTGGAATTAGGACGCTTAGCCAATACACAAACAGCAACTCAACCCAAGATTGTTGGGTCTGTCCCTTTATCGCCTCCAAGCTCCTCTGTGGATACGGGCCGTGCTCCGGCCAAAGATGTAGAGCTGGATGGTGGAATGGAACTTCATTAATCGGGCAGAAGCTGCTCGAAAATTTTTTGTAGGCTTTGCTCATCTTTATAATTAATTATTACCGAGCCTTTGCCTGCTTTACTTGGCTTTAATTTAATCTGCGTTTGTAAGCGTTGGGCTAAGTGATGCAATTGCTCTTGATATAGGTCTTTGCTTGGTGCAACAAGCTCTTTATCTTCTAATAACCCCTTTTTCATCCGATCTACTAATTTTTCTGTTTCTCTAACCGAGAGATTTTTGGCGATAATAATTTGCGCTACTTGATTTTGTTGTTCCTCATCAAGCACAAGTAAAGTACGCGCATGTCCCATATCTAAATCACCATGTTCTAATAATTTTTTTACCGAGGCAGATAAAGACATTAAACGTAAAAAATTACTTACCGCGGTTCGGGATTTAGATAAAAGGTCGGCCACCTGTTGATGAGTTAAAGTAAACTCCGTAGTTAGGCGATACATTGCACGTGCTTGATCCATGGCATTCAGGTCTTCTCGTTGTAAATTTTCTAATAAAGCCATGGCCATAGCTGTTTCATCATCAACTTGCTTTAGAATTACAGGAATTTCACTAAGACCTGCAATTTTACTGGCACGCCATCTTCGTTCCCCTGCAATAATTTCATAACGTCCATTACTCAGTTCGCGAACCAGTAAAGGCTGTAATATCCCCTGTTTTTTAATAGAATCCGCCAATTCATTAAGAGGAATCTCTTCCATCTCACCACGGGGCTGATATTTGCCTGGCTGAAGACAGTTAATGGCTAATTTTAACTGTTCCATACTGGGTTTATCAGTTAATAATGTGCTGTTTGATTGACTTAATAAGGCTGATAAATTACGTCCCAAGCCACTACGTTTTGCTGTCATTCGTACCTCAACTAACCGGCTACAGTTTGTTTATTTATTATTTCAGAGGCCAGAACCATATAGGCTGCAGCTCCAGGAGAAGTCTTATCATACTGCAAAGCAGGCAGGCCATGACTGGGAGCCTCTGCTAATCTGACATTGCGTGGTATAACGGTTCTATATACTTTAGAAGGAAAATGCTCTAACAATTGCTTTGAAACGTCAGCACATAAACGATTGCGTCCATCATACATGGTACGCAATAGCCCTTCAATGTGTAAGCGAGGGTTTACCGACGATTTGACCTGTTCAATGGTTGAAATAAGAGCTGCTAATCCTTCTAGAGCATAATACTCACATTGCATAGGAATGAGTATGGAGTCTGCCGCAACAAAAGCATTAATGGTTAAGGTGTTGAGTGTGGGAGGACAATCAATCAAAATGAAATCATAGTTATTTTGGATGGGCTGTAAAGCCTTATATAAAAAAGTTTCGCGATGATTGCGTTCCATAAGACTTACTTCGGCAACCGTTAAATCCTCATTCCCGGGAATTAAATCATAGCCACAGCTAGTAGTCAGCGATGCCTGTTCCGCTAAACAATCATGTAATAAAACATCATTGGTAGTATGAACTAATTGATTTTTATCAACGCCACTTCCCATGGTTGCATTCCCTTGGGGATCAAGATCAATCAACAAAATTTGCTGACGATTTGCGGCTAAAGAAGCAGCTAAATTAATCGCAGTTGTGGTTTTGCCTACACCACCTTTTTGGTTGGCAATGGCTATAACTTTCGCCATTTTTATTCCTTAGTTGTGTTGTCGATTAGGACGCAGCAGCGCTCACCTTCAAGACCTTCGACCGTATAGGATTGTACACGGTAGTTTTTATTTAAGCTTTTTAACTCTTCATCAGGATAGCGTCCTTTCATAGCAAGCCAAATACCTTGAGCAGCAATGAGATGTTGAGTCCAATAGATCATTTGCTCGAGGCTACTGAATGCTCTACTGATTAGAGTATCAAAACCTTGGGCTGGGTGATAGTTTTCGACACGAAATTGTACAATTTCTAAATTTCTTAGTGCAAGTTGTCTTTTGACTTCTTGCAAAAAACGTACCTTTTTGCCATTGCTATCTAAGAGCACAAAATGTCTATCAGGTTGAGCAATGGCAAGGGGTATTCCTGGTAATCCTGCACCGCTGCCTACATCGAGAATAGAATCTCCGTGTAGCCAAGGTAACACAGCTAAACTATCTAATAAATGCTTCGTTATCATCGATTCCTTATCACGAATCGCTGTAAGATTATAAGCAGCATTCCATTTATCCAGTAATAACAAGTAATGAAGCAGCGACGTACTTAAACTACTTAAATTAAATTGCTCCAAACCTTGTTTAAGCAGGAGCTCAAGAGAATCATTATGCTTCATGTATTTGCCGTTGTTTTTTTAGATGCACTAAGAGTAAAGATAAGGCAGCAGGCGTTACTCCTGAAATTCTTCCTGCTTGCGCAATGCTGCGCGGCTTAATAGAAGCTAACTTTTGCATTACTTCATTAGACAAGCCACGTACTTTAGTATACTCAAAATCTTCAGGAAGCGCAGTATTTTCATGTTTGCGTAATTTTTCAATATCTTGTTGTTGGCGTTCAATATAACCAGCATATTTAGTTTGGATTTCTACTTGTTCCATTACTTCTTCTGTTATTGCCGGTAAGCTCAATTCATCAACGCGTAACAAATGGCTGTAATTAATTTCAGGACGCTTTAAAAATTCTGAGGCACGATTATCGTGTTGCATGGGATTAGCTAAAACATCCTTAAACAACTCGTTATGCTGTACCCGAATCCACGTGCTGTCTAACAAAGCTTGTGTCGCTTCTATAGCTTCTTTCTTTTGAGAGAATTGTGCCCAACGCTTATCGCCTACTAAGCCTAATTCATGACCTTTAGCAGTCAGGCGTAAATCCGCATTATCTTCGCGCAATAGTAAACGATATTCTGCGCGCGAGGTAAACATGCGATAAGGCTCTTGAGTACCGCAAGTAATAAGATCATCGATTAAAACACCTATATAGGCTTCATCACGCCGAGGGCACCAAAGGGCTTTATCTTGAACTTGTAAGGCTGCATTCATTCCTGCAATAAGACCTTGTGCCGCTGCTTCTTCATAGCCCGTTGTACCGTTAATCTGGCCTGCGAAAAATAAATTAGAGATTGTCTTGGTTTGTAGGAACGCGGTTAGACCTCTGGGGTCAAAGTAATCGTATTCTATCGCATAACCAGGACGGGTAATGTGTGCATTCTCAAAACCCTTAATGGTTTGTACAAATTGTACTTGTACCTCAAAAGGAAGGCTCGTAGAAATACCATTAGGGTAGATTTCTTCAGTAGTTAATCCTTCTGGTTCAACAAAGATTTGATGCGATAATTTATCAGCAAAACGTACGATTTTATCTTCAATAGAAGGACAATAACGAGGACCGACTCCCTCAATCACGCCTGCATACATTGGGGATTGATGTAGATTATTACGAATAATATCGTGGGTTGCTTCCGTTGTATGGGTGATATGACAAGAAATTTGTTGTGGATGATCGGTTACTGTTCCCAGATAAGAAAAAACGGGTAAGGGCGTATCTCCAGGTTGCTCAAGCATTTGCGTGTAATCTATCGAGCGTCTATCAATACGAGGCGGTGTTCCCGTTTTTAAACGTCCAACGGGCAATTCTAAATCACGCAAACTATGGGCCAAAGCGATAGAAGGCGGATCGCCTGCTCTACCACCTGCATATTGACTCATGCCCACATGAATTTTGCCGCCTAAAAAAGTCCCTACTGTTAAGACAACTGTTTTGGCACGCAGTGTAAATCCCATTTGGGTTTTAACACCACAAACGCGCCCTTGTTCGATGACTAAATCATCCACGGCTTGTTGAAAAATGGTCAAATTAGGCTGAGATTGCAGTATTGTCCTAATCGCTTGGCGATAAAGAACTCTATCTGCTTGAGCACGAGTTGCACGCACAGCAGGACCTTTCGAGGCATTAAGAATGCGAAATTGAATACCTGCTTGATCCGCCGCTTTTGCCATGGCGCCATCCAAAGCATCAATTTCTTTGACCAGATGCCCCTTGCCAATACCGCCAATCGCTGGATTACAGGACATTTGTCCCAATAAATCCATATTATGAGTAAGGAGTAAGGTATTCACACCCATACGTGCTGCGGCTAATGCTGCTTCAGTACCAGCATGTCCACCACCTACTACAATGACATCATAGAGCTGTTCAAGATTCATGGTTGACCGTAATTGTGAACAAAAAGAGCAATTATACACTTTTTTAGCAGTTTCCCCAATAAGAAGGAGGAATTACTTGGTGAATTTGCAAAGAATAAAATCAAGAATATGGTTTGCGATATCGATTTTTCTAGCAAGTTCCATTCCTTTAAAATCAGGTGAGGAGTTAGCCCCACATATTTTTAGACCATAAGTATCAAATAATAAATCAATTCCAGTTACTTCTAAACCAAATAAATTAGCACTCGCAAGTGCTAAGCGTTCAATTTCAGGACTCACTGGAAATGATTCGACATCTCAGCCTAAGAAAAATTTGCTTTAAAGCCCTGTTTAGCAGTTCTTTTCATGCACGCCAATACCTTACTCCCCTAAGACAAAAACTCGTAAATCAGTGCCATAACTGGGAGCACTAAATTCCTGTAAAATCATGATATTATTTGAGTGAGAGCTATGGATAAGTTCCATAATATCTTTAAAATTATGCGCATCATGACAGAGATGGATGCCGTAACCATTGCAGCCAGTTCTATTTTTAATAACTAAAGGAAAACCAATTTCTTGCTTTACCAGTTCTATCGATATAGGAAATTTTACTAACATAGTCTTAGGAGTAGGTAGGCCTGCATGAACCAGTAATTGATTGGTTTGAATCCAGCTCTATGGCATGTAAAGGATTACAGCAATAAACCCCCAATTTTTCTAATTGACGAAGAATAGCGAAAGTAAAATAAGTGGAGTCTGTTCCTGTACGAGCTAATACAAAGTCAGGTAAGCTTACCTTTTCTTCATTTAGGATCATCTGCCCTTTGTTTTGTTCCGTAACCACCAAATCAAATTCATCCGGTCTAATAGACTTCTAGAGTAATTTGTTTCTTCGCAGCAGTTTCCAATAAACGATTAATAGCATGGTCGTCTTCTGTTAATTGGTTTTTATTTTTTTTGTAAAGGATCCATCCTTTCATATTCCCTTCCTAAATGAGGTTGTTTGATACTAGGATTAGTAAGAGAGAGTTCGTTATTCAAAATATAGTATAGATTCAATAGAGCTTAGCTAGAAATTATTTTTTATTAATCTGTATGATTGCAGAAATAAACCCTTATCCTTAGTATAGATGTAGTCGATGATTTATTTGCCTTTTATTAGCTAAGGAAAAGTGAATAAAAGGCAAAACACTACATTGTGGTAAAGGAACCTATTTAAGACGCTTGAGCACCATTATTTAATAAGGCTATATGTTCGCTTGTTTCATCCAATTGTTCTTCGCTGATTGAAGCAGAGCGAGACTCCTCCCCTTGTTTAAAAAGAGATGGGGAATAACTTGGTTTTTTACCCCATTTATCTGGATCGTCACAAAATTCTTTGTATTCAGTCGCATTAAATTCTTTAATTTCTTCTTTTTCAGCTTTAAAAAGAGCATTAATAAGAAAATGCGTCGCGATAGCCAGTCCTATTGCTGCTGCTAATATTCCTATGCCCGGGCCTAGAGGTAAGAAGACTAGACTTAAAAAAACAAGGGGAGGAATCATCGATTCAATTAATATCGTACGCATTAATTTCATTGTTTGTAGCGTAATTAATTTTTCTTGATATTCGTTTTCTACCCTTAATTTTTTTATTTCTAAAAACATCAACTTCTTAGCGTTTTCATCTGCTTCGGGCATACCTGCTAAATCTTTGAAGGCTATTATTCTCTCTTCTTGTTCTGCTTTTAATTCTTTAACCGTCATTTTAGTTTTATGCAGTTCAATACCACCCTTAATCGCATTACAGATAACAGAAAAGGCGAAACATAAAACAGCACCGCTTATGGTCATTGCTGCGATGGTTGCTGCGGCAAAGGGGAAAAAGGGGCCAGTTAATAGAACAAAGGCAAGCATTAAACCTACTGCGTAGGTGATATTCGTTGCCAGAGTAAGTTTTTGATGATTCCATTCACGTGCGCATTTTTTTTGCGCGCGCTCTAGGGCAGAAGATTGTAAATTTAACTCAATTAATAACTCTTCTTGCTCTTTTTTCTTCGTAGTAAGGTTAGTTATTTGCGTTTGAATTTTTTGAATTTCATTTTTTCCTATAGCTTCTGCTAGGGCTACATTCAAGCTGTCTAATTCTTTTTTTATTTTCTCATTGCTGACTTTTAGTTGCGTTGCTTGTTCCTTTAATCGCTTTATTGCCTCGTCATAATCGTTTATTTGTTGAGTATATTGAGTATGTTGTTCCTCATAATCCCAAACGGCTAAACTGATATCAAAAACGAGCAGTGCTATCGTCAGCGCATCACCCCAGGTTCCCGCAGCGCCTTTTCCATACAACCAGAAAAAGCAGACAAGATTTCCTGTTGCCCAGAAAAAGTCATTAAGCAGTGAAAACTTTCTTTGAGCCCATTGAGTTTTAAAGCGTTCAGTCCAGGGTTCGTTGCTTTCCTCTTCACTCATCCAAGGGCCAGCAATAGTATGTTTTAGTAATAAACCTAAGTTAAGCGCGAAACGGAAGTAATATAAGCCCCAACTCATAGTTCCGGTGTAGAGGTCCGGTGAGCTGACCACTGCTTTAGCTTGATCTACAGAAAAGAAATCAGCAGGTAATAAAGCAAGAGTCGTTTTTAAGAACACGGAGGCCCAGACCCAATAAAGTCTTTTCTCATTAACCCAGCCCATATTCTCTTTAATATCTTTTGTTATACTGCCTGATGCGACCTCTACCATATCTTCAGCAAACATACGTCCTGCTACCAGGCCCATATAAGCAACCGGTTTTCCATCCGTAAAATGAGCTCGTTCAGGAGAAGGTTTAATCTCTCTCTTATCACAGACTTTTTTATAATTGATGGTATCAATTAAATCCTGACATTTTTTAAGATAGTCATTGTATTTTTTACTGTTTTCTTTTTTCTGGTGCTCTAATTCATATTTTTTTTCAGCCAATAATAATAAATAGGTCACTTGTAAATCACGCAAGACCTGATTTTTGTCAGCCTCTGTCATAAACGGGATGAGCGCTGCTTCCGTGTTTTCTAAAAGATCGATGTAAAAATTTAGAGGAATGAGTAAGTTATTTCCTTTTTTACTTTTATTAAATAGGAGTAATTTCTTTACTTCTTCTTCATAGCGCAGCTTATCCTTAGTATCGCTTTTGGCAGTAATTTCATAGGCTTTTTGGATTAAGCTGCTTGTAAACATAAATAAACCTCATAAGGGTTAGAACTAAAAAGTTAAACTGTTCTTTTTTATAGCATAGCATTTATTTTGAAAACAACATGAGGAGGGCTAGCTTTACTAAATTGATACTAAAATTTGCATTAATTAGCAGTATCTTAACAAAATAGGAACACTGTATAAGAGGTTTTTGAGATTATTTTATCTAAAAGTCTACTTCACTAAATTCATTAGACTTAGCACACTTCCTTTTGAGCAACCCAAACCGTAGCACCGCCACACGCTGGATCCTCTATTTTGTGGGCTAAAATTTTAAAATGATGTTCTGTTAATAAGTTTTGATATGTTTCTGTGGAAAGAGAGGCGTGGTATAAATCATGACCGCCGTTGTTGCCCCATATTTCGCCGTATTCAGGGCCTGAGGTAAAAACTAATAGACCTTGAGGTTTGACTAAAGAGCAGAGTAATTTAAGCGTAGCAGGTTGTTCTTCAGGCGAGAGATGAAAAAAACTATGCCAGGCAAGAACCAGTTTAAATCGGTCTGGACGGTTTAAATGACGCATATCAGCAACTTCCCAGCTTGCCTGTGGAAATCTTTTTTGACATAGAGCAATCATCTTCTTGCTGCCATCAATTCCTGTGACTTGATACCCTTCTTGAATGAAAAAACGCGCTAAGGGTTCACCTGTACCGCAACCCACATCCAACACGCTACTTCCAGGAAAAATATGCACTTGAATTAACTTTAAATAAAAGGCCTCAATAAGCAATTCTTTACTACGATGAGCATCAAACCAGTCGATCAATTCTTCATAAACTTGATATACATGGTCTTTATTTCTCTGCATGCTTAACTAGCCCTGTAAAGTGACGCTGCGTTCATTTCTCGGCAAGATCCATTTGATCCCTGGCATAAATATCATCAAAACGCTGAATATCATCCTCACCTAAATAATCACCACTTTGCACTTCAATAACATACAAAGGTTCAGCACCATTGTTACTCAAGCGATGTAGGGTATTTTTCGGAATATAAGTAGATTGGTTCACTGTAAGAATAATGGTCTGTGTATTATTAATCACTTCGGCCTGCCCTGCGACAATCACCCAATGTTCTGCTCGATGTTGATGTTTTTGTAAGGATAGCTTTGCCCCAGGCTTAACCATTAATCGTTTTACTTTAAATGAAGGGCCTTCGGCTAAAATTTCATAATAGCCCCATGGTCTGGAAACTCTTAAATGTTCTTGAGTGATTTGATGATGATCCTTGCGTAAAGAGTTGACTAACTCTTTCACATCTTGTGAGTATTTTTTATCGGCAACGAGTACGGCATCATTGGTTGCTACAATAATCTGATCGTGTATTCCTATGGTGGTTACAAGAAGATGTTCGCTATTAATAAAGCAATTATGACTGTCTTGAGTAATCACTTTTCCGCTAATACTGTTGCCATGTTCATCGGGTTGATTTGCATCGGCAACCGCAGTCCAACAGCCTAAATCACTCCAGGGCATTGCAATAGGAATCACAGCCGCATTGTCCGTTTTTTCCATAATGGCGTAATCAATAGATTCTGCCTTACATTGAGAGAAGTGATCCAAGTTAAGGAGTAAGAAATCATGGTGATGAGCCGAATGGAGTACTGCTTGTTGGCTGTGAGAGTACATGTCGGGCTCAAATTCTTTTAACTGTTCTAGATAAAAACCAGCACTACAGACAAACATACCACTATTCCAAAAGTAATTTCCTTGAGCAATGAATTGACCTGCAGTATGCGCATCCGGTTTTTCTCTAAAACTTAATACTTGTTGTACCTTATTGGCTAAAGAATCGCCTGCTTCGATATAACCATAGCCTGTTTTAGGTTGATTAGGTGTGATGCCAAAGGTGATAATGGTTTGATGTCGCGCAACAAATTCTGCGCCAGTCATCATGGCTTCTGCCCAAGCTCCTTCATCGCCAATCCAATGATCGGAAGGTAAAATGAGCATTAGAGCATCGCTTCCCACGGTACTTGCTAGATGATGAGCCGCACAAGCAATAGCAGGTGCTGTATTACGAGCACAGGGCTCCAATAAATAAGTAGGGGCGTTAGGAAAGCCTTGTAATTGTTCCTGACAAAGAAAATAATGAGCGTCATTACTGACTATAATGGGGTTATTGTTAGGCAAATGACTCACTCGTTGCATGGTTTGCTGCAACAGAGAGAGTTTGCTATTTAAAGCCAAAAATTGTTTAGGAAAATTTTGACGGGATAATGGCCATAAACGAGTACCAGAACCACCGGCTAGAATTATTGGATATAAAGAAATCGTCATCATATTCCTGATTGTGGCATAATTGCGCAGCATTTTAACAGGAATTTTCAAGGGCAGGCAATGCTCAATTTTTTGCGAGGTATGATTAAGTGAAAAAAGCAGTAGTTTTATTATCAGGCGGTTTAGATTCAACAACCTGTTTAGCATTAGCTAAATCAGAGGATTTTTCTTGTTTCTCTTTAAGTTTTTCTTATGGACAACGTCATTCCGCAGAACTTTATGCTGCTGAACGTATTGCACGTCATATGAATGTTGCCGAACATAAGATAGTAGAATTAGATACGGGACTATTTGTTGGTTCTGCTTTAACCGATCAATCTATTCTAGTGCCTAAATTTCAAGATGGCACGGAAATACCTGTCACTTATGTCCCTGCTCGTAATACTATTTTTTTAGCAATGGCTTTGGGTTTTGCAGAGTCTATTGGTGCCCGTGATATTTTTATTGGTGCAAGCTCGGTGGATTATTCACATTATCCTGATTGCCGCCCAGAATTTATTGCCGCTTTTCAAACCATAGCTAATTTAGCTACTAAAGCGGGAGTGAATGGCGATCCCTTTGCTATTCATGCTCCATTACAGTATTTATCTAAGGTGCAAACTATTCAGCTAGGGCATCGTTTAGGTGTTGACTACGGTTTGACGGTTTCTTGTTATCAAGCAAATGAACAGGGCGAGGCCTGTGGTCATTGTGACAGTTGTACCTTTAGAAAAAGAGGATTTATGGGGGCTGAACTAGAAGATCCTACTATGTACCAGAAGAGTTGATTTTTTTCTATTCAGTTTTTTGGAGGAAAATGATACAATCGATCTTTTTGGCCTAAAGGAAATACTTATGTGGCTTATTAATTGGTATAAAAAAAATAAGGCTTATGTAAATACAGTTTTAGTGAGTGCTGGAACTATTGGTATGGTAGCAAGTGCTCTATGCCTTCTGTTCCCTGTGTCCTTAACTTTTTTAGCCTCAATGACTCTTTTTGGTTGGGCCCCGTTTACTTTCTTAGCTACCTTACCTCTCTTATTATCCTCAAGTCTTGTAGGTGTAATTGCTAGTGTCTTTTCTGGAATGGGGATGGCTTTGGGGATTGCAGTTACTAAGCAAGGCCAGCTTTTTGCTCGACATTTCTCTACCTTATTTGCCAATAAGGAAAAGCTTGAACCTTTTGAAGCTATTGATGATTCCTATAAAAAATTATTGCACTCTAGTTTACACAGCCGAAGTGCCCGTTATAGAAAAGAAAGAGAAATCGATAGAGAAGAGTTTGAGGTTCCAAATAGCTTAGGAAAGGGACCACAAAATAACACAACACAATTAAGCAGGGTAAATGATACTTCTTTACAACCAGCTCCAGGTATATCTACTTTAGGTTTATCTTTATAATTCAATTATCCTTCAATAAAACTGGTCGCCCAAGATGCGCAATGAAAAATTATTGCGCATTTGTCCGTGATAATCTAAATTTAACCAAAAAATTTCTTTACGCTTTTGTTACAACAAACTGCTCATTTTCGTTTCACATCTTCCCAGTTCGTTGTTACAATCGCAGCCGATTTTATAATCTTATTGGAGTAAAGAAATGACATTTAAAGATTTTATGAGCGCTACGTTTCGTCTACCAGCACGAGTACTTACTGGTTTAGTGGGATTAACCTTAGGTGCTACTGCATTAAAAAGAGATGGAACAGTTGATGAAAAGAGATCATTCCCTGGTTTATTAGGCTTAGTTTTAGGTTCTGCTAAATTTGCTCTTGATGTAGTAAAGACTATAGGAAGAACTGTAACTGGATTAATTAGAAATCATCAACAAGCTATTGCTAGTGCTTTTTGGATGTCTTTGTTAGTTGGTGGCGCTGCTGCCTTAACTGTTGCTTTATGGCCAGCTGCTTTAGCTGCTGTTGTTGGCTTCAGCATTGGAGGCTACTCAATTGCTTCTGTATTCGGTGCTAATTTTGCTGTACAAGTTGGTGTTACTGCTGGTGTTGGTGCTGTATTAGCTAGTGCTGCTGTTTATTCAGTTGCTGCTGTTGCTAACTTCGTTAACTTCATCAGAAGCTGCTTTACTAAAGATTCTTCTGCAGCAAATCAAGCTGAGTTTGTAGCTGAAGAGACTCTAGGAAATGGAAGTGCTGCTTCTCTAAGCAAGTTAAGCGCTGCTCCTTCTGTAACAGTTGATCTTTCTTTAGGTCAGACTCAAGCTCCAGTTCATACTACTTCTCCAATCCAATCACCTAAAGCTAAAGCTGTGGTTGTTGAAGACGCAACTCATGTTGTTGGTGCGTCAATCTAAAGATTGCACAGTACATAAAAAACGCGGCTTAAGCCGCGTTTTTTATTTGCTTTCTTTCCATCGTTTCACTAAGCCACAATCTATATCAAATAAATCGAGAACACGTCCTACTGTATCATCGACTAGATCTTCAATTGTCTCTGGCTTATGATAAAAAGCAGGTACTGGTGGATATATGATTCCGCCCATCTGTGTTACTTGCACCATATTATTGAGATGACCGAGATGTAGAGGGGTTTCTCTAGGGATTAAAACTAAGCGTCTACGCTCTTTCAAAACGACATCAGCCGCGCGCGTGAGTAAATTACTACTTAAACCATGCGCAATTTCTCCTAAAGTATTCATAGAGCAAGGCGCAATAATCATTCCTAAGGTTTTAAAGGAACCACTGGCGATGGCTGCACTAATATCACTGCATTTATGATAGACATCAGCAAGAGCCCGTAACTCAGCGGCACTAAGCTCGCATTCATAAGCGCGTGTTAATTGACCTGCTTTGCTCACCACGAGATGAGTTTCTATCTGTAGTCCTCTTAATATTTGTAATAATTTTATCCCATAAATGATACCGGAAGAGCCACTGATACCAATGATGATTCTAGGTTTTTGCAGAGTCATAGCTGTTCATTGTTTTAAAGACATCTTTTAATAGTAGCAAATTATCTCTGTATTCATGTAGAAAAATTAATAAGATAGCTGCTTTCCTCCAAGCATTTCTTTTTGCTTTGCGTTATAATTGCACGCTTTTACATTATGAGTCTAAATTTTATGGCTACAGAACGCAAAATGCTGGTAACCAGCGCTCTTCCTTATGCTAATGGGCACCTCCATTTAGGTCATATGGTAGAACATATTCAAACGGATATTTGGGTGCGCACGCATAAAATGTTAGGTATCCAATGTATTAGTGTATGTGGTGATGATGCTCATGGAACGCCTATTATGCTAAAAGCGGAACAAATGGGTATCACTCCCGAGGCTTTAACAGCAGAAATAAAATTAAGTCATGAGCAGGATTTTAAAGCCTTTGCTATCGATTATGATTGTTATCACACCACTCACTCAGAAGAAAATCGGCACTTATCTACTTATATTTATGAGCAGTTACAAGCAGCAGGCGCTATTGTTAAAAAAACCATTCGCCAAGCATTTGACCCCATAAAAAATATGTTCTTACCGGACCGCTATGTAAAAGGAACCTGTCCTAAATGTGGTGCTTTAGATCAATACGGAGATAATTGTGAGTCTTGCGGCGCTACGTATGCTCCAACAGAGTTAATTGATGCGGTATCCGCTATTTCTGGTGCAAAACCGATAGAAAAAGATTCTGAGCATTATTTTTTTGATTTACCTCGTTATGAACAATTATTAAAGGAATGGACTACAAGTGGTCGTTTGCAAATTGAAGTAGCCAATAAATTAAATGAATGGTTTGAAGCCGGTTTAAAACAATGGGATATTTCTCGTGATGCCCCATACTTTGGTTTTCCTATTCCTGGAACCACAGATAAATATTTCTATGTTTGGTTGGATGCACCAATTGGTTACATGGCCAGTTTCAAAAAATATTGTGATGAGCAAGGACTTTCTTTTAATGAGTTTTGGAATAAAGACAGTACGACAGAACTCTATCATTTTGTAGGCAAAGACATTGTCTATTTTCATGCCTTATTTTGGCCTGCTCTTTTAGCCGCGAGTGGTCATCGTACCCCTACTGCAGTTTTTACTCACGGTTTTTTAACCGTTGATGGCCAAAAAATGTCGAAGTCACGCGGTACTTTTCTTGAAGTGCGGACCTATTTAGCTCATTTAAATCCAGAATATTTACGCTATTATTTTGCGGCGAAGTTAAATGGTCGCGTGGATGATTTAGATTTAAACTTTGATGATTTTACGAATCGAGTGAATGCCGATCTAGTAGGTAAAGTAGTCAATATTGCTAGTCGCTGTGCCGGTTTTATTAACAAACGATTTGCCAATCAATTAAGTGCTACTTTGGCTGAACCACAGTTATACAAAGACTTAGTTGGGGCTCGAGAAGCAATCGTCGATGCTTATGTGAATCGTGATTATGCCCGTGCTATTCGCCAGATTATGGACTGTGCTGATAAAGTTAATCAGTATATTGATGCTAATAAGCCTTGGGTTTTAGCCAAAGATGAATCACGTTTATCTGAGGTACATGATATTTGTACCATGGGCATTAACCTCTTTCGTGTATTGATAACTTATTTAAAGCCGGTAGTTCCTGTTATGAGTCAGGCAGCAGAGCAATTTTTAAATTGTGAATCGCTCACTTGGGCTTCTATGGATAAGCCTTTATTAAACCATCAAATCAATACCTTCCAAGCCTTAATGACTCGTGTAGAAAAAGAGAAAATAGAAGCCATGTTAATCCAAAATAGAGAAGTCCCAGTAGAACAGGTTCAGAATAAAGAAACGAAAGAGCAAAAAAAGGACGAATCAGTGATTAGTATCGAAGATTTTGCGAAAATTGATTTACGCATTGCTAAAATTGTAGGGGCAGAGGCGGTTGAAGGTGCTGATAAACTGCTTCGTTTGCGTTTAGATTTAGGTGAGCAGGAAAAGCAAGTTTTTGCTGGAATTAAAAGTGCCTATACACCTGAGCAGCTCATTGGTCGACTCACAGTAATGGTCGCCAATTTAGCGCCGCGCACGATGCGTTTTGGTGTTTCTGAAGGAATGATACTTGCTGCAGGCGATGGACAGGGTATTTATTTGCTACAGCCTGATTCAGGTGCTTTGCCCGGAATGAAGGTGAAGTAACGATGTCTTTAGTTAAAAAAGTTGATGCTTTATTACCACAAACCCAATGTGGTGAATGTGATTATGCAGGTTGTTTGCCCTATGCAGAAGCCTTAGTGCAGGGTGTGGCCGCCATTAATAAGTGTCCACCCGGAGGAGTTGAAACAGTTAAAGCTTTAGGGACTTTATTAGAAATTGATTCCACTCCTTATTTAGACCAGGCACGACAAAATACCCGAGCGCCCTCTATTGCGGTGATTCGTGAAGAAGAATGTATAGGTTGTACTAAATGCATTAAAGCTTGTCCTGTCGATGCGATTATTGGCAGCGCTAAATTAATGCATGTCATCCTTACTCAAGAATGTACTGGCTGTGGTTTGTGTGTAGAACCTTGCCCAGTTGATTGTATTGAAATGGTAGATATCCCTGTTGCTGATTATGAAAAAGAGAGAGCTCGGGAACGTTTTCATGCAAAAGAAACACGCCTATTACGCCTAGAGCATGAACAACAGCAAAGCTATCGTGAGAAAAGAATACTCGCCCAACAAGGTTCTGATAAGCCCGATGTAAAGGTAAAGCAAGATTATATTCAACAGGCTTTGGCGCGAGTAAAAGCGAAAAAAAATGAATAAAAAGCAAAGCCATGAGCTGTTTACTCGTTTGTCCGAACAAAACCCTAATCCAACAACTGAGCTTATTTATCATTCTCCGTTTGAATTATTAATTGCTGTTATTTTATCGGCGCAAGCAACGGATGTCAGCGTGAATAAGGCAACCGTTAAATTATTTCCTATAGCAAATACTCCACAGGCAATTCTTAATTTAGGAATAGAAAAACTCAAAGAATATATTCAATCCATTGGTTTATATAACTCTAAGGCACAAAACATTATAAAAACCTGTGGATTATTACTTGAGAAACATCAGGGACAAGTTCCTAATACCAGAGAGCAATTAGAAGCTTTGCCTGGCGTGGGGCGTAAAACGGCTAATGTTGTATTAAACACCGCTTTTGGCCAGCCTACTATGGCGGTAGATACCCATATATTTCGTGTAGCAAATCGCACAGGTTTAGCCAAGGGTAAAACACCTTTAGTAGTAGAATTAGCCTTATTAAAAAATATTGATTCCGAATTTCTTCATGATGCTCATCATTGGCTTATCTTGCATGGTCGTTATGTTTGCACGGCGCGTAATCCACATTGTGCTCGTTGTATTATTGAAGATTTATGTGAATATAAAGATAAAAATTTAACTCTAAAAAATTAATTTCTTATACAATCCCAGGTCTTTTCAAAGCAGCTATTGCTATTTGATAGCTAATCGTTTTATTTTTGAGCGAACACATCTAGTATTTCTCAGTTATTAGCCATAGAATAAAACTGGCCTTATCGCAAACACTGAGGTCAAGACAAAATAATATTTTAATGAGGGAGTTTAGCTTACCAACTAACCGAATTAAAATATTATTTTAACGAAGAGATCGGTGTTTTGCGCAAGGCCAGTAAAATTTTTGGATCGTCAAGGAGGGCATATGAGCTGGTGGACTTCATTAAAAGAAAAAGCAAGTGCAGCTGGGAATGGAATTGTAGGTGGGGCGCAGTGGTTTTGGAATAATGCCACTGTAGCTAATGTTAGCAGCAGCTTATTTAAGTTTACCGTAAATACAACCTTTCATATCTTGGAACAAGGACTCGCCTTAAGAAAAGCAGTTCCTACTTTGATATATAATGAACAAGCCCGTAAGGTAATTAATGGGATGACCTATGTTGTAGTTCATGATGTTTTACCGGTAGTTGCACTTAATACGCTTAATAGCAGTGTGCAAAATTATTTTCGTAATGGCTATGAGGAAAATGAAGCCTCTGCTGCCTACTCCTTACTTGTTAGTGTACTTACTTTAGGGAATTATTTGGTAACCGCCTATACTTGGCGCCGTGGGACAGAAACCTTTGTGCGGGTTGCCGTGTTAGATGCATTTGCACCTGCTGCCTTTAATTCCAATAGAACCATCATGCCTCCTTCTTTATGTGATGAATTAGAATGTAATACGCAAAGAAAATTAAAAGGAGCAGGAAGAGAGTTAGGGATTTTATGGGCTAATGAAGCTTTAATAGGTGGGATTAGCTATCTTCCTTATGTAGGCACTCCCGTTTCTAAAGCCTTAACTGTGGTTAATAATGGTCGCTATATTAATCGCTCAGTAGCATCTGGTTGTGAGCGTCATAAATATATGGAGCAAGAGTTTGTACTAGCTTTAGGATTAACTTATGAATTAGCCTCTTGGTTAATGGATAAAGGCTTAGATGCGACTACTGGACCTATACCCTATTTATATTTAAGAACGCTAAGACATATTCTTCTCGCTCTTTCTGTAAATCTTGCTGCTCACATGTCTCTTCCTGTGGTATTACCTAAAGATGCGACTATAATCGATCCATTTTATTATTATGAGCGCAGCTGGCGTTTTTTAATCGATGTTTTTTGGGCTGGTTTATTAAAGAGAGTGCCTATTGATTTTAAACCAATCCCAGGGGAAGCCCCTTTTCTTCCCTTGTCTACCGCCTTACAGTTAGGTACACGTATCTTTAATAGCGATTTAGAACGTGAGGGGGGCACAAATTCTTATCCCTTAGCTAGAAAAATTAAAGACTTAATCATTCCTCCAATGTTTCGTACTGCCTATGACTTTCCAAAAGATCCTGTTCTTGCTGAGTATTGGCCTGCGATTCGTGAGGGAGCTATTGGTATTTTTAGCGCAGTGGAAACTCATGGCAAGACTAATTTAGTGGCGACCATGGCTTGGAGTCCTAAATCAGCTGCCTTCATTCTTGACCTTAAATTTGGTATCCCGGGTAAATTAACTAAAATTGTTTTAATGTTAAGTGAGGAAAAAGATTTTTGGGCTTTAACTCATGCAATTAGAGGTTGGTTTGAGCGTCATCCTTCAACAACAGAAATTAGACTAGTACAACCTAAAACCCCTTTATTGGCCTTGCGGGATGATAAGCCTCTTGCCCTCCCTCTTCCAATAAGCTTAGAACCAACTCAAACAGTGGCTGCAGCAGAGCAACTTCTATCAGAAAAACCTCGACCTCCTCTTGTAGAGGAGGATGTGCTGCGCTTAAGACCTGTTAGGAAGGCTCCGACGGTTAGCGTAGACAATCCTTTAATGTTTATGAGCACTCGGCGTAGAAGGAATGAAGTGGGTAGTAAGATAGAGGAAATCCCCGATGAGGCTAACTTGGGACTTCATTAAGAGAATCATTCCTCTGTTAGATAATACGGATTTTTATGCCGCAAGACCTATTGCCAGTGCTGGCAGTAGGTCAAATAGTGAACAAATCTTGCCAAGACTTCTATAATAGTGGTATATTTATAAGCCAAATAACTAATTAAACCACTAATTCTTGTTGACCTCACTTAATTCCATGAATACTGATATAAAACTAAAAATTTTTAGTATCATCTTTGAGCAGAAGCATGGCAAGTAGTCGTCTTAGGGAATTATAGTCCTATGAATTTTCCTTCCTCTGGACAGCAAAGCTCTAGCTTTTTGTGTTTATCTGTAGGGTGCATTACCTTCCTGATTCTATTAATCAATGTGTCTTTTAAAATAATACTTTGGGAAGGCTTAGTATTTACGACCAGTAGTATCGTTTGTCCTTTGATTGCCGGCTTATATTTGTTGGCTTTAAGGAACTGTACATTTAAAGAGCAAAGGCATCTATTAAATAGCTCCCTAATGGGTTTGTATCTCTTTTGTATTGGCGTTTTTATTTTAGTGAATTTGCCTGCCTCAGAATACATGCACGATAATCCAGTATATCAAATTATTTTTAATGATCTTCCTAAGAAGTTTTTTGCTACAACTATTTCTTTTGTTATAAGTTTTTATCTGCCGCATTGGATCTTTTGTAGTGAATCAAGCACTGTACTAGAATCGCCGAAACAATGTGTTTTACTGGCAGTTTCGGGTGGTTTATCCTTTTTTTGTTTCAATTTCTATTTTTTATTTGCAGGCCCTCATGCACATAATTTTCAGCAAATTTTTATTGATTCTTTTATGGTGTCCTTGCTTTTATCATTAATTATTGCCATCGTTTATTTATCCTTTCTCTTGGATACAAAGCAAGGTAAAAAGGATGCAGTGGCAGTAAATACAAGGCGAATGATTTTTCCTTTATATCATTATCTTATATTTTTTGCCGTCATTGTGATGCTTATGTGTTTATCTTGTGAGTATCGAATTATTGCTTTTGGGAAAGACAATATTTTAACAGCAAGCTGCATCTTTTTTCCTATTACGATGATTGTTAGCAGCATTTTATGTGAATTATGGGGCTATCAAGCCCATTTAAAATTAATTGCTGCTCTAATAGGAGCACAGCTTCTTTTTGATTCTTTTTTAATGGGAGTAGCTGTTTTTCCTTCGCCTAATTTTTTAAATTTAAATCCCTTTTATAATTATATAATTCCTAGAAGATTACCCGCTGCATCTCTTTCTTTATTAGTAACTTTTTTGACGAACTCTTTAGTATTGCACTATTTCCAGCGATCTAAATGGCAAGTGCCGCGATGGGCTCGTATAGCTCTTGCTAATATCTGCGCCAGTTCCTTATTGTGTTTTGTGGATTATAGCCTCTTATTTTGGGGAATATATCCTTATGAGCAAGTGATTAATTTGGCAATGCATGTTTGGAATTATAAATTAATCACTACTGCTTTATTTTTACCGGTTACTTTGTGGTTGTGTAAACTTTTAGAGAAGGATAAGGTGTTTTTATTGCCGAGGAGTCCTGCTACAGAACTTACGAAAATCCCCCAATCTCTTCGTTAAAAGAAATTTTTAATTCGGTCATTTAGTTTATCTAAACTCCCTCATTAAAAATTTCTTTTGCCTCGACCTTGGGGTTTTTCGTAAGCTCTGTTTGCGGGATTATGCGAAACTCCAATCTCTTCGTTAAAAGAAGTTTTTAATTCGGTCATTTAGTTTATCTAAACTCCCTCATTCGCTGCGAGCCATGGAGAGCCGAAGGCGCGGGCGAGTAGTCCCTGGTAGCCTTAGGGCCGGAT